>DAIOTT010000050.1:0-20911 GCA_036751885.1 Candidatus Sumerlaeota bacterium | reverse complement strand
TTACGGTGAACTAGATATGAAAGGGCGCCGTTCCCGCGGGTACGCCTTGGCGATTTACAACACAAACGAAAACTTTCGCTCCAGCATTCGCAACCACCGGTTGTTCTGGTTCTTAATCCGATGGACAACAAAGATTGATCCCAATCCGCGGTACAACGATTTCACCCTTCACCCCGAGCCCTTGCAAGGCGGGGGGGTTTTTCCCTTCTACGTAAATCAATGGAATAGCAGCAAGCGCCGCGTACTTGCCCCTTGGCCCATTTACTCCTACCGCAAGGATGTTGATACCGACCAAATTTATACCCGCCAATTTTTATTTCCCTTTTTTGCTCGCACGGAAAAAGAATTCCCCGCAGCCAACGGCGAACCCCAACGCTTGACTCAAGTGAAGCGCTACGTTTGGCCGTTCTACCGAAAAACTACGCTGGACGATGATTCCACCTACACAAATATTCCCCATTTGTTCCCCATTTTGGACGTAAATGAGATTGACAGAAATTATGCACCCTTCTGGAGCCTGTACCGCGCCGAGCGGGATCCTAAAACCGGAGCCCGCAACGAACAAATTTTGGGATCAATCTACCGAAAAGAAAAAGAAGCGAACGGCACACGAAACAAACAACTGAACCTACTCGTTTACAAAGGTAAATGGAGCAAGGATGCACAAGGCAACAGAAGCGGCGAAGTAAAAATTTTGTTTGGGTTGATTAAATCAACTTGGTGATGAACGCTTGGTAACAATCAATAACAGGAAAACTTACGCCCCAATAAATCCAGAATCGTGCACTCTTGGTAGAAGGCTAATTTCGGCAAACCTGAATGGCAAAACCTGAACCTGACTACGATCCATACGGCGAAAATCAGGGCCGTCGACGCCAGAGTGTGGGGCCTCGGTTGGCGGATATTACCCGCCCAGCGGTTGGCGCTGAGCCGCCAGAACGCAGGTTTGAAGGGCATTCCATTCCGCGGCCGCATCAGCCACAAAAACGCCTGAAACCCCAGGATATTGTGCCCAATGAGGACAATCCCTTTGGCCCGTTCAAGCGCTTTGGAGCCCATTTAATTTCCAAAAACCTTTTCCCCATGGAAAGCTCCCGCAACATCCTACTTGTTTACCTCACAGGAAAACAGCGGGGCCGAACGTTAGAGGATCTTGTGGGCCTGATTCCTTGGATCATCCTAATCCCCACTGATGCAATTCTTTACCTTCAGGTTTTTAACGGCATTGAGGAATACACCAGTTACAATTTAATCCGCCTGATTCCGCTCATGATTTTTTCCGCTTTATGGTCCATTGCCATGGTTTCCATTCACATGCGACGAGTTTTGCGCAACCTCCCCTTAGATGAAATGTTGATGACGCGCCTTAGTTATGATGAAATTGTGCAGGGTTTAGCCCTGCGGCCCTTGGCGGTTCAGGCCATAAGCGTTTTCACCTTCTTTTTGAGTCAATTTCTAATCATCACCTTTTTAGTCAGCTCCACAAATAAGCTGGATAGTTTCACGGTCATTGTGCTCTACATGATGATTGTGCTGCTGTACATGCTGATGTCGACCTCCGTTGAGCTTGGCGGTGCTATGGGGATGCGGGCTCATTTATGCATTAAAAGCCCTGTTATTGCGACATTTAAATCAATCATCGATTTAAGCTTTCTCATGGGTATTCTGTTCATCTGCATCATCGTTGCCGCCATCATCAGCGTAATTGCCCTTACAATTGCCGCCCTTGTCAGCCTTTTAGGAATCGGGATTGTCATCGGAACAGCAATCTTTCTTTCACTCATGATCGGGATGTACACCTTCTTCAGCGCGTTCCTGCGGGGCGAAGCATCAGAAGCCATGCAATGGTGTTACAACCACCCAAAAGAATGGTGGATTGCCGCGAACGATGAGAGCATCGACAACGTGGAGCGGGGTCTTTTTACCCCTTGGCGGCCCTTGGCAGAGCGCTATAAACTCAAACTGCGAGGCGATGGTTTTGCCGATGAAGACGGGCCAAAGCCCCCCGGTTGATCTGAAAAGCCACGAGGGGATTTTTCATTAAGTTGAGTAGGCTAAACAGAAAAACTGCCCCAGACTTCAAAAACCGCTGTTTCGGTGTTGCGCTTCACCGAAAAATTTGAGCCTTTAGTATTCAATCACCTATTGGCAATTCTTAGTTTACCCTAAATTGAACCCAAAAACCGTGTAGGAGCTTCCATAATCATGAGCCAGAAAACAATCCTGTGTGTAGATGACGAGCGCGATATTTTACTCATTCTTGAAACGGCCCTGAGCGACGACTATAAAGTCATTACCGCAAGCAGCGGCGCCGATGCGTTGCAGGTTGCACAGGCAACACCACCGGACTTAGTGATTCTGGATTTAATGATGCCTGAAATGGACGGCTTAGAGACGTTTGCCCAGTTCAAAACGATTGAAAAACTCGCCAGCATTCCCTGCATTTTTTTGACCGGCGTTTCCGATAAAGAAAAAATCCGCGAAGCCCTAATGCTCGGCACAAAGTACTACCTTACCAAGCCTTTTGATTTGGATGAGTTGATGGACAAGGTAAGCCAAGCCCTGAACGCCGCTGATGTGAATCTGTAATTCAGTCCTGCAACTTAGTCCTGCAATTTAGTAAACTGCCAAACTGCTTCTGATTTCTAATTTGAACTAAGTGCCGCCTATATGTGGGCGGCACTAGTTTTATTTACCGTTTTGTTATCAACCAATAGCCGTAGGTGTTGCTGGCGCCGCTTAGGAGCAGCGTATCGCCCTCCCCTTGGTCTAGGCTGGCGCCGCCTTCTACCATGTTGGTTAGCATCAGGGTTTCAAGGTTCCACGCTTTGGGGAGTTCAATGTACAACGGTTCAGCACTACCACTGCGCAGGAAGGCTGAGATCACCACTTGGTCTGCCGTGGAGCGGGCCAAAACGATGTGCTCTTTGCCGGAGCTTAGCACTTCCAGGCTGCCACGGCGCAGCGCGGCGGAGGCCGTGCGGAATTGACCAAGCTGTGCAACCGCGTCGTGGAGTTTCATCTGTTCGGCGCTCCAGCCCTCCCAAACCATGGGGCGGCGATTATCAGGATCCGAGGCGCCCGTTAGGCCAATTTCATCGCCGTAGTAGAGGGTTGGCGGGCCCGGCAGGGCGAACAAATAGGCAAATCCGAGCTTCAATTTTTCGTAGTTTTTGGCGTCGTCTACCTTGATTTTGCCTTCACGGCCTAGGGCGCCTTCATCGGCACCTTGGGGTAAATCGCCATCGGCGTAGGCCATAAAGCGGCTGACGTCGTGGTTGCCGAGCAACGGGCTCATCACAGCGTAAGGCTCGTAAATTCTGTAGGAATCCAGCGTGGCATTGGCAAGGTCAGCCATTTCTCCCCCGCCTTGGGCTAGAATGCTGCGCAGGGTAAAGTAGAGGGGAAAGTCAAACTGACCGCTCATTTTATCGGGGCCGACGAAGCGGGCGATTGTTTCACGATCGGAGATTGTTTCGCCAATTTGAAGCACGTAGCCGGGGCGTTTGCGCAGCTCCGTGGTTACGGACTTCCAGAATTGCGGTGCAATGTGCTTCACTGCATCGTGCCTGAACCCCGCAACACCGGTTTCGTTCATCCAGTAGTTGGCAATCTCCACTTGTTTAGCGGTAATTTCTGGGTATTTCTCGTAATCTAAGGAGGGGATGAATGAATCAAACCAAGTGGTGTAGGGTTGTTCATTCCAAAGGCGAAGGTTCTTTTTGCCATCGGGTAAGTCATAAATTGTTGCCCATTGGGGGTTTTGTTGCAGCCAAGGGTGGTTTACGTGTACGTGGTTTGCCACAAAATCAAGAATCACGGCAATGCCACTTTCCCGGCCGCTTGCCACAAGGGTACGGAGTTCATCCATTGTACCGAAGGCTAGGTTTGGCTTAGTAGAAGATGTGGGCCAATAGCCGTGGTAACTGGTGAAGTAGTCGCCGGGCTCCACGGTTTCTTTTTCCACCTGCATGGTGTTTTCCGTTACGGGGGAAAGCCAAAGTGTTGTTACGCCTAAATTGTCAAAATATCCAGCCCCAATTTTCTGCGAAATCCCCGCCCAATCGCCCCCTTGATAGCGCGCAAGGGGAGCAACTTTTTCAATCTCCTCGCTAAACTGGGGATCGTTTGATTTGTCGCCGTTTGCAAATCGGTCTGTAAAGGCAAAGTAAATCACTTCATCCTCCGGGAGCCGACCAAACCCCTCTACGTACAAGGGGAATTGAGTAAGCCCGATCTTTCCGGATTCGGATTGCGTTGCTACTACAACCCAATTGCCAGGGGTGCTGATTAGAGCGGGTATAGAGAGTTGAAGGGATGTTCCTGAGTCTGCAAGGCTCCAAGAAGGGTTTGCGGTGGTTGATTGGTCCGTTGCGATTGGAACGGTTTCGTTGCCGTAGAACACGAACGTGCGCTCCGGCAAAATGGGATCTTCAGGCGGGAGGTTTGTTACAATTTTCCCCTGCGAAGATGAGGCTTCAGAAGCAAGCAGAACGGGCGAAAGATAGTTCAGGTCGATAGTTTGGGCAACATCACCTTCAACGCGCAGGATGGAGTTTCCGTAACCGGTTGAATCCTGAACGGGGTTTGCGGGGTCGGCAATCCATTCGCCGTCCACCACTAACTTATAGCTGTATTGCCCCGGCTTTACGGCAACAGAGGCACGAAAAACACCGTCCTCCCCTGCCGTAAGCGGATGGGCGTTTTGGCTCCAGCCGTTGAAATCCCCGGCGGCAAATACGGTGCTGGGAATTACCCCATTCGCTGGTGTGTAGGTAAATGAAACCAAGGGTAGAACATCCACATAAACGGGGAAAGACAACTCCCCGCCGGTGGTGGATTGCACAATGTATAAGCCGGCGGCTTCGGCGGTTGCCTCAATCGTCGCATAACCACCGGGCAATTGCGTCAGCTGAAGGCCTAATTCAGGGCTTACGGTGAAGTTCTGCAGCTCCGCACCGCCGGGTAGGTAGAACGAAACCGGTAGTGTTACTGATTGGCCCGGCACTAAGCGCACCACCCCCGGCGTTGTGGGGCGCTGGGTTTTGCTCCAGGTAATGGGGAATGAATCAACCGTGGCAGGAGTGCGTTCTTCAGCCTTACTGATGCTTTCAACGGCGTTCAAAACAGGTTGCGATTGAGCCTGTAAACCTACCGAAAGGCAGAGTATTAAACTGGTGGTAACGGGTGCTAATCGGGCTTTACGTTTCATATGAACTCCTGTTGTTATTGGCAAAAAGCATGTTTTTCTTGAATAAATGCTTCAGGAAAAAACTACTTTTGGAACGTTCGAGGGTAAGTTGCAAGGGATTGTTCCCCACGGGTGAAGCTTTTTATTAGCGGGTAGGTAAACGGTTGAAGGGGTTCAAATAAAACAGTTTTGTTCACGTGATAAAAAACAGATTTTGTGGGGTTAAAGCATTCAAAAATGGGCGGCTTTAGCTTGACTTCTTACTGCTGATACAACTTTATAAACCGCATTATTGCTTCAGCTTACGTTGTCTGCCTACTGCGTTTACAAGCATCTAAAGTTTTCTTGGATGCCGAATTCATCAACGTGTAATTAGGCTAGATAATCGATGCTGAGGCGTTTGGGAGCTATCCATCCCTATATTGCTTGTGTTTTGCCGGGTTTGATTTACCGACAATTACATTCTTGGAGATTAAGAACACACTAATGGCACAACCCAGCGATAAGCCAAGCATGAAGCAGGATTTACGGGCGCTTCCTTACCTGTTTCCCTTTCTTCTGGTTTTCGCGGTGTTTATCGGTTATCCACTATTATACAGCTTTTGGATTAGCCTTCACCGCGTAACGATTTACTCTGATTTTTACGACATTTTCGGCACGATGGAATATGTGGGGTTCCGCAATTACACCCAAGTCGGCTCGGATCCTATTTTCTGGTGGTCGTTATTTCTTACGTTTGCTTATTCAGTCTTAACCGTATTTCCGGGAATTGCGTTGTCGTTATTTTTGGCCTTAATGCTGAACCAAAAAATACGGGGCTTTGGGCTTTTGCGCAGCGGCTTTTACCTGCCTAACGTATTCGATATTTACGTGGTTGGCGTGATTTGGCTGCTGATCTACAACCCGCAAGGAGGGCCGTTTTCGCTGCTGCTGCGCCTGATTGGGTTGGAGGGGATTGCCGAACAAGGAATGCTGAACAACAGCTCCACCACGCTGCTGGGGATTTCAATCGCCATGGTTCTGAAGAATGCAGGCTTTGGAATGATTCTGTTTCTTGTGAGCTTGAATAACATCAACGAATCCATTTTTGAGGCCGCGGAGGTGGACGGCGCGAACTCCATTCAACGGTTGTTTCAAGTTACAGTTCCCCTGCTGAAGCCAACAATTCTCTTCCTGATTATCACGGGTACCATGGGTTCGCTGAACGCGTTTGGGGAAATCTACGCGATGACCGACGATCAAGGGGGCCCCAGCGTTCAGATTGCGGGCACAACCCTTTCCAGCGCCAGAACCAGCGGGTACCACCTGTTCAAGGTCTTCAACGAATCCATGTACGGCGAAGCAGCGGCGATTAGTTACTTCCTGCTTGTGGTAGCACTAAGCCTAAGCTTAATCAGCTACCGCCTGATTGGATTGAACAAAAAATGAAAAAACCACCCGCCCCTTCGCCCTCATACGAGAACAATATGAGTAAGGTTGCCCAGATTGCTGCCAAAGCAGGGCTGTTTGCCATTTTGCTTCCCATGCTGTTGCTTGTGTTGTTGCCGCTTTTTTGGATGATTCTGACGGCGTTTAAAGTTCCTGGAACGGCATTTAAACTTCAGTTCATTCCGCAAACCTACGTTTACACGCCATCCTCGGAGTTCCCTCCTCTTTCCGTGGCAGAGCTTAGTGCAACGACCGGTTGGCTTCACTTGGAGTATACGGATGCACAAACCACAACCGTAGAGGCAATCATCACCAGCCCTGATGGCGAAACAACTCAGAAGCCCTTATCGCGGGTGGATGCAGAACTTTGGACGCTTGATCACGGCCCTCTTGATGTGATGGGGGATTATCGTTATCAGTTCGTTGTAGGTGGGAACGCACCCATTGCTGATCCAAAAATGGAGTCGTTTGCGGAACCGTTCAGCACGCTAACCGTTGTTGCGGGGGAAAGTGCCCATGCGCCGGAAGCGCGATTGCTTGCTTACGCCTTGCCGATGAACGTGGAAGGCATTCCCTACACGATTCAATACTTTGGCGGGCCGGAAAAAACGTTTTCCATTCAACCACTCAAAATTTTACAGCCTGATTCAACAGCAACTTCAACTGCTTCGGAAGAGATCAATTCCCCGCAGCAAGCTGATTCCGAAACCCCTGCTTTGCCCCAGCCGAACCCTAAGTTTGAATCCGCGGGAGAATTTATTCCTCTGCTTGAAGGCCCCGCGGGGCCCGCCGGGTTGTACATGAAAACCCCTTCAACAGCGGGCAACCCGCCGTATTTTTCACACTACAGAATTGCAGAATCAATCTCCTTTGCCGAAGCAACAGCGCGCCTTTATACGCTGGAAAACTTTAAGGCGATTCTAACAAACCCGAGCTTTAATTTTGCAGGGTACTTTTTCAACTCGCTTGTTGTAGCCGCAGGAACGGGTTTTCTTACCGTGCTGATTTGCACGCTGGCCGGTTATGCTTTTGTGCGAATCCCCTTCCACTACCGGGACCGGTTATTTATTGCCTTGCTTGCCAGCATGCTGGTTCCGGGCATGATTTACATGGTTCCCCAGTTCAGTATTACCTTGCAACTTGGCCTAATGGATTCCTACGGCGGCATGATTATTCCCCACCTTGCCAATGTGTTTGGGTTGTTTTTGATGAAACAATATATTGAGCAAATCCCCAGCGATGTGTTCTCCGCGGCGGAAATTGACGGTGCAAAGGATTACCAGATTTTTTTGAATGTGGTGATTCCCATGTGTTTGCCCATAATTGTGACGTTGTTCCTGCTTACATTTGTAGGCCAATGGAGCAACTTTCTTTGGCAACTGATCGTCAATACCGGCGATTCAGAAGTGCTGACGTTGCCCGTAGGGCTTCAGCAGTTCAAAGGGCAAAACGCTAATGAATGGGAAAAGATTATGGCCGGCGCCTGCTTTTCGCTCATCCCGATTGCTGTGTTGTTCCTCTTCCTTCAACGCTATTTCCTAGATGCGGTTGCCGCCGGATCGGTAAAAGAATAACCATGATGCACAACGCGCTTACACGTTTTCTCTCAACACAATCGCCTGCACGTTACGGGGCAGCAATGCTAGCAGCGGGGACCGTTTCAATCACTGTTGCACTCACTACCATTACCGGCTGCAACGGCGTGATAGATTCAACCCCTGAAGGCGTAACACGCATTGAAATTTGGCAGGGTTTCAACGCCGAAGAAACAACTGTGCTGAATGAAATTTTGGCCGAGTACGAAACCGCTTGGGAAAAGGAAAACGGCGGCGACTTACAGATCAACGTGCAATACGTAAGCTTCGGCGATATGTTTACCAAGCTAAGAACTGCAGCCTTGGCTAAATCCACCCCGGACATTGCCTTCATTGACTCAATTAAAGTAACGGACTTAGCTTTTGGTGAAGCCCTGCTCCCGCTGAACAAGCTGGATTCCTTCAACGCGCGGTACGATTCCCTTGAAGACGCCCGCACGGAGTTTGTGACCGCCAGCTTCAACGCTGGTGTGATTAACCGCTTGGGCGAAGTGAACCTTTACGGCCTTCCCGTACAAACAACCACGGTTGCCTTATTTTGGAACCGCGAGATGTTTCGTCGGCAAAGTGCTGATCTGCGCGCTGCCGGGCTAGACCCCAACCGCGCGCCACAAAATTGGGATGAACTTGCTCAGTATGCGCAAATTCTAACGAACCCCGCCGAAAATCGCTACGGGTACGGCGCTCATCGTTCCATGTGGTTCAACTTCCCCATCTTCAATATGTACGGGATGGAGTTTGTAGAATACGGCCCGAATGGCGAAGTGATTGAAGCGTTCAACACCGAGCAAGGCAAAGCTGCTCTTGTCCGATTGCAAACCTTAGCAACCTCAGATTATGAAGGCGGCGCTTGGAAGCAAAGCGGCTCCAGCCCCGACGAAGGCTTCATTAATTCTCGCTACGCCATGATTCTAACGGGCCCTTGGCAAGTCACAAACTTTGCCAACGCGGGCGTTGATTTTGATATTTCCCTGATCCCCGCCCCTACGGACGAAGAAATCAACAATCTAAACCTTCAGCCCATTGATGCCGAGTTGGTTGCTGAGATTGGGAATGCAGGTTATACTTCCTCAAACGTGGGTGGGCAAACAGGAGTCATTCTTAAGATGAGCGAAAACCCCGATGTGGCGTTTGAAATTATTGAGCACTTTACCAGTGAAACCGTGCAACGCCGGTGGGCAAGCGGCTTAGGGCAAATTCCCGTTCGCAAAGCCGCTTGGAAGGATTTGGATATGAGCGCCTACCCCTACATGAAAACCTTTATGCAGCAGATTAGAACCTCCAAGCGAATTCCCCAAATTCCCTACTACGGCATTTTAGAGAGCGATATTTTCAACCCGCAGATTGATCTGCTTCTCCGGGATCAGCTAACGCCGGAGGATATGTTGACTCGCATGGAAAAGGGCTTCAAGGAACGCATTTTGGTGAAAATAAATACCCGCCAAAAACCCCCCGCAGATTGAGCAAAAAAAGAATGCTCTCATTGCAATAACCTGTTTGCATAAACTTCAAATCCCACGACCCCAAGGTAAACCTAAAACAACTCGACCGTTTTAGCCCCTTCACTTTACGAAAAGACTCAAAACATTATGGCTTCAGTAACACTTTCCCATGTATTCAAAATCTACGACAAAAACGTTGTTGCCGTAGACAATGCTTGTTTGGAAATTAAAGATCATGAATTTATGGTTTTCGTTGGCCCCTCAGGGTGCGGTAAATCCACCACGTTGCGCATGATTGCAGGGCTGGAATCCATCAGCAAAGGGACCGTGAAAATTGGCGACCGAGTGGTTAATAATCTTGGGCCGGCGGAACGAGACATTGCCATGGTGTTTCAAAACTACGCCCTTTACCCCCACATGAGCGTGTACAAAAATATGGCGACCGGTTTGCTTTGGCGCAAATACCCGAAAGACGAAATCCACAAACGAGTCAGCGAAGCCGCCCGAATTCTTGGGCTGGAGGAATACCTAGAGCGCAAGCCCAGTCAACTCTCCGGCGGGCAGCGGCAACGGGTTGCCGTAGGCCGAGCGATTGTGCGTAAACCCCAGGTTTTTTTGTTCGATGAACCCCTCTCAAACTTAGATGCAAAGTTCCGCGTTCAAATGCGCCAAGAAATTAGCAAGCTTCACACAACGCTGAATACAACGATGATTTATGTGACTCACGACCAAATGGAAGCGATGACCATGGGGGACCGGATTGTGGTGATGAAACACGGGATTGTGCAACAAGTTGCCGACCCAATTACTTTGTACAACAAGCCAGATAATAAATTCGTTGCGGGCTTTATCGGAACGCCGCCCATGAGCTTTCTAAACGGTAGAGTTGAAGAACAAGACGGGCGCCTGTGGTTTAGAGAAGGGATGATCAACATTCCACTCCCTGAGGACAAAGCCCAAGTGGTGCGAAATACAGAGTTGGAAAACAATGAAATCGTGATGGGAATTCGCCCAGAAAACTTTTTTGATCCTGTGGATATTCATCAAGAAAACACATTCCACCCCATTGAAGCAAAAGTAGAAATTGTAGAGCCCACCGGCAGCGAAACAATACTTTACCTAACAACCGATGCTAACAGCTTTACCGCCCGAGTTACGCCAGAAACAACAACCGAGGTAAATGACCACAAGAAGCTTCTCTTAAATGTTGATAAAGTTCATTTATTTAACCCAAAAAGCGAACTTGTTATCCGCTAATGATTGGTTATATTGCAGCAAACGAATTGTACCACTATTCTAAAGTGTTGTCGCGATCCAATAAATTTTTTCACGCAGAGAAATGAGATGAAGTTCGAGACACTGAGAAATAATGGCTCCTTAACTCTGAGCCCTCTCAATGCCTCACTGCGGCTCCGCGAGAGAAAAACTCTAAATTTGCCAAAAAACTTTATTCTATCGCGACATCATTTTTGCCCAACAGTATTTCTCACGAATGCGTTGAATCGATCTTACTAGGGCTGGTTTGTTTGACTATTGAACTGTTGGTTTTGAATTTGATTATTCAATTCCTGCATGAAGATAAACTCAATAAACAACACGGGAATATCGTTTTTCACTTCGCTCAATCGTGCTTCAATAATCTGCAAATCAGCTTCAGTAAAGTTTGGCATTTGCGTAATTCCAAAAATGCTTAGGTAGGCATTAGGGGTTTGGTTTCCTGAATTCCAAGTGGTTACACCGGTGCCGGATTGGCTGGAAACAAGCTTTTCAAGATCGTTGAAAATTTGTTGGGATTCTACATTTCCTTCCGCTGCTGATTGATACAACAGCTTCACCAAATCCTCTTTCCAATAGGCAAATTCATTCATGGACATTTGGTTTTTCTCAAGCTGATTGGCAAGGATTTCCAAGATCGGTTCAATTTGCCCGATCATGCTAAACACATCCATTGCGCCTAAGTCCTGATTGGCCTGTGCGTTGGAGTTATTCATGGCATCGGCGAATTTTTTGATTGTAGGATTATTTTTCAACTCAGCGAATATATCTTCGCGCAGCTGTAAGTATTCCGTAAAGCGAGTTTGATCAAGTGGCGCTGTTGCCGCTGGTTCAGCAAATGCATAGGTTGTATTCAGCTGCTGCAACCGGGCGTTTTGCTTTTCAATTCCAGCCCCAACAGAGTACAGTGAATACCCGACATAACCAAATATGCCGATGACTAATATAATAACCACGGCGGCAAATATGGAGCAGCCTAATATGATTTTCTTGGTATTGCTCATGGTGTTGATTTCCCCTTTTTAATAATTACAGCTGAAGATGTATTGAACAAACTATAGGTTCAACTCCACGTACGAAGGCAACGAAGGTTTTATTCAAACCCCATCAGAAGATCTTGTATTTAATTTCCTGATCATCGTCATCGTCTTCCTGCTTATTGTTTTGTGAGGAATCATCAGAGGAAGAATCAACTTCGTACCCGCGATCCTTGTAGGGCACAAAGGGTTCATCATCGGAATCTGAAGAGTAGCGATTGCGCAGGTCCCCTAGGCCTAAATCAGGGCCGCCGGAGGGATTGATGACCGGGCCTTCTTCCATGGAGCCCATTAGGTTGGAGAGCAAGCCCTGCATAAGGTGTGCAGGCGGTGGGCCTAAATCGGGATTTTTCTCCGTAAGGTCATTCATGGGTGCCATGCCGGGGCTTAAATCCGAAAGCTTTTTGTTTTTATCTTTTGAATCGCCCTTGCCCATAAGTGGTTCTAGCATTTTAGCCCGCAATTCATCCTGCATGACTTGATCACTGGAAAGGGGCGTATGGTGGGATGAAACAGGGGGTTGATTACCAAACGGGGAATTTTGGGTGCCAGCAGCGGGCCGCCGAAGGGTGGAGGACTTTCTTGGCTGGGGGGTTTGGTTGAAGGAAGCTGATGAACCGGCGGTTGGGTATTGCTCCGCCGCACGAGAATCAAACCCCGTTGGTGGTTTAGCTTTGCTTGGCCCGGCTGGAGGTGCAAAATTCCAAGACTCGGGGCGCTTTTGTTCACTTTCACCGGGTATACGTGAGAACTTATTCTTGGAGTCTGATTCGGAATCCAACCCAAAATGGCTGCCAAACTTGGAGAGAATATCACTGGAATTTGATTCTGGGAAAGGCGTTAAATTTGGGTTTGTGCCGATTGTTGTAACAGGCCGGCGCACAATGCCAGAGGCGTTTTGGCGTCTGAATTCTTCGATGTCTGTTTTGATGCCGTCTTTACCACGGCGCCGCAGGTTTGCTGCTGATTCCGGCATCACAATCTGGGCATCGTAGGATTGTTCTCCGTGGAATTTCAGGGCGTTTTCTAAGCCCTCCTGCTGGCCTTGCAGGGCTGCCATGGGGATGATCAGATTCCGCTCAATCAGCTCGGTGTAGGTAATGAGAGCGCCGGTCCAAATGTGGCCAAGGGTAGAAATCATTCCCTTTGGTTGAAGCCAATCCGTGTGGAAAACCTCGCCAATTGCCATTCCCAATCGCGCGTTGTACTCCCCATCTGAACGGGCCAGCATTTGCGTTGCAAACACACGGCTTTCCGCAGCGCGCTGCTCATAGTAGGGATCCCCGGTGAGGGCGGAAAGTTTTTTGAACTCCCCGTAACTAATTAACCCACGAATCGTAAGGGAGGGCTGCGAAACACTGCCAATATCACCGCCCACGGTTTTAAAGTTATTTTGCCCCAGCATGGAGAACGGCGAAAAGCTGCTGTTGTAGGCCATTCTGAAGGTTAGTGCAAGGTTCGCCGCTTGTTCGCAAGCATCCAACCAGCGTATATCACCGGAGGTTTCATACAGCAGCATAAAGGCAATCACTGCAAAATGGCAATCATCACAGGTGGGAACTAGGGGTTGATCTTCTTGGGAGCCGTGCAGGAAATCTTCTTCCAAAAAGTGCAGATAGTATTCAGCCGCTCGCGTGGCGGATTCATAAAAGCGATCCGTGGAATCAAAGTGGTTGTAGGCAGCCATTGCAGCAACCCAAACCAAGCCGGATGAGCCGTTGTAATCGTAAACTTCGCCCGTATCTATATTCCAGTAGGATGGGAATGCGCCATCATCGCGTTGATTTTTAATTGCAAAAGCCAAGTTGCTTTGAATCGCCCAATACCATTTGGGTTGCAGCGTGGCATTCTGCAGCTCAAGCCGGAAGCTGCGGATAAGGAAGAAAATCGCTTCGGCAATGGTTCTGCTGTGGGCTAAGTTATCTGCTGGGCCAAAGCCTGGTTCAGGGCCATCGACGGTGAATAGGGGCCACAACGTTCCGCAGGGCGTAAGTTCGTTGGTTAGCCGGTTAAGAATTGCTTGGGCCGAGTACACGCAATCGGGAACCTTTTTGTTCCGGCCGTACCAAAGCATGGTGTAGGCGGGCATTACGCCACTCGTCCAACCCACGTGCATTTCATCGGCTTCATAGTTGGCTCCGTGCCGACCAAACCGCCGATCGAAGGCGCATGTTTCATGCAGGAGTGTGCGCTCCCGATCAAAATGCCAGCGAATAATACCGTCCATTGCAAGGCGTTCAGCCTCTTCCGATTCCATTCTGGGGAGAACTTGCAAGGCGGAGATTCGCTCGGCGTACAATGCGCGGTAGGGCTTATGCCAAGCAACGCCCCGCTCAGGCAGAGGGGAAAAACCAATTTGGCAGGCAACAATGAGCGGCTGATTTTGGCGAAGTTCAATATATGTTTGCTCAGGCTCTGATTTATTTTCATGGCAGAAGGAGAACTTCACAGGATCTTCAATGTAGGGAGCATGAACGGAAAGAACAGGTGAACCCTCCTCGCCGCTAATGCCCAAGGATGCAATGCCACGCCCCTGTGGGTAGTCTTCAGAGACGGCAACACGGTCGTCCGTGGAGATAAACGCCATCATGGAATAAGTGGTGCAAAAGATAACCGGCAGCGCCGCTCGATCCGACCGGAAATTCCAGTGGTTGGAGATAAACTTGCCGATGTCGCGTTGAATTTCAGAGTAGGAGGGGTACTTTTGATCGCACCCTTTTGCTTTGTTCTGATTGTAAAACAGCCCAGGAATTAGCCACTTAGGATCAGCTTCGCCGCTCATTTCAAGGTGAATGCCAAGGCGAGCCACAATATCCTCGCTGCTAGCCTCTAAATGGCAAACTAGCTGCAAACTATCAATAGTTGTATTGAGTTTAATATCAACATCAAGGGCAATCCGATCGTCCAAAGCGCCGTGGAAACTCACCACTTCGGGGCTTTCCGAATGCAACCGAACGGAGGGGATAACAACTTCTCCTCCGCCCGCTTCAGCTAAGGTGAAGTACAGCGATAAGGTGGGATTATAATCACTCCCACCGCCCATCCCAAGCATGTTTGTCATCTTGATATCACGGCGTGAAACGGAAATTCCCCGCTGTGTAAGGGATAAACTGTAAACGCCAAGCTCGCTTTTTTTTGTCATTTCACCCAATCAACAATCTCAATAACAGTTGGTAACGTTGTATATGATGCAAAATGCATCCGCAAGCATGATCGGCAACTTGTAAGAATCTTCTTCGGAATAGACTATTTTGCCAACCAAACGGAACCAGAATCTTCACCTAAAAGATCTTCCTGAAACCTCGGCTCGATTGTATAAATAGTCTCCTTCTTGAACACGATTCCTTGAATCGTGAAAGCCCCGCTGGGAGTTGATTGCTGCTGGTTGAAAAGCGGCGCTGAAAAGGAAAACAACAACGGCACGGGAGAACCATTTTGATCAATTAATGAGTAATTTTCCCCCGCTTGCAGTGCAATGCCGGGGTTCAAGAACCTGACATTTGAAAGCGAAACAAGGCGTTGTTCCAACGTATTAGGCTGCCAATTAGGAACTTCGTTAAGATTCAACGGCATCACCGCTGAATCGCCCGAAAACACAGATTCTTGAACCTCCACCAACCTAGGGGAATCAACGCCAGAATAGGTTCCTTGAAGAGATTCAATCAAACGGCCTAAAGGGAAGTTTACAGCTTGATCAATGGGTAAATTCTCCAACTGAATGCCGCTTTGGGCATCGTTCACAAAAACGCTCCCCAAAACTGTTTCCGAAGATGGAACTCCTAAAGCACCCCCCGGCGATACCACCTGAGACAACGCTTCAATGCGAACGAGTTGGGGATTCGTTAGCTTGCGAAGCTCCGTAAGATTTGCCACTAGGATCGGCTCAGAAACAAGCAGCGCTTGTTGCCCCGGTGTTGGCGGCAGCGCTAGGGCAGAACTCCAATCAAATGCACCTGCAGCCAAATCATGCTTTTGGATGGAATAAAGCTCCCCCGATAAACCTGATAATTCAAAAGGCCGGCCAATCGTACCCAGCGTTGATTCTAACACTGAAAGATTAAGCTGGCGTTCACCATACACAACGGCATCTACCAACGTTGATTCCTCAAGAAGAATAGAAGGGCTGAAATCATCTTGAACGGCATCTTCTTCAAGTCCGTAAACAAGGGCAACGGCACCAAGGGAATTCGGCATGAAGTTCAGCATTGATTGAGTTTGCGTTCTGTTGGAAACCTGAGTTCCTCCCAAAACCCAATATTCCCCAGCAGCAATTTCCCCTTGAAGAAAAATCGGATCATTGATTACACGCTGATCTTGACCATCAAAAATAACTAAGGCGTAGGATGCAACGGCAAGATCCACAGTATCTGAGCCGCTGTTGTACAACTCAATAAACTCTCCGCGATCAATTCCCGAAGTATCAGTATCAACTTCAGTAATAAGAATTTGCGGCAATAAAACGGAAGGGACAGCAACAATAAGACACAAGAAATGATACATGGGAGCAAATTCTGGAATAATCCTGTGAAGCTCAAACGATTAGAAAATCAAACGGAGAGAGTCAAAACTAGGGAGTAAATTTTAGGCAGTGGAAATTGTTCAAACCCAGATAAAAAATAAACGACCTACCATAAGTGGCAGGCCGTTTGAATTACGGATTTAGGTTATCATTGAGGTGATTAGTTTACAGTGTTTACTTGCAAATCGTAAACGTTCGTTCCGCGGTTTGCAGCATATACACGTAGAACAACGAAATTGACGCCTGAAACATCGATGTCGTTGATTACAAGATTTCCAACGTTGAATGAGAAATTATTGTAAGCGCGATTTTGTGAATCTCTGTACTCATTATATGTTCCATCATTGTTGAGTACTTGAAGGAACAATTGACCAAGGAAACGATCGTGATCAAGAGAAACATTGATTGTGTTTATACCAGTGACATCGAGCAGGAAGAAGTCGTCATCTTTGGAAATGAGATTTTCTTGTAATGTGTTAAGAGGGAAGGCAGCAGGCCCACTTGGTGTTGAACCAACCTCGTAAATATCGTCTTGACCAATTCCGGTTGCTCTTAGTGTGTAAGATGGATTTGAGGCCCCAGCTTCGCCGTAGACACGAACGTAAATAAAGTCGTTTCCTGAATTATTTACGTAAATTGTACTTTCATTATCGGTTGTGGAATAACTTGAGGCAACACGATAAGTTGTGCCAACACCGAACGTTGTGCAACGGCCGTCGTAGACTTCAAGGTTCAAATCGCCCGCAGCATGAGAGAAGCCGAGATCAAAAACCATGTTCTCACAAGTTGTAAGAGGAACTTTGTACCAATCTTCGCCATCTAACATAACAGCTGAGATTGTTTGGTTTACAGGAATAGGTGTAGCGTTTAGTACAGCCTCAATAGAGTTGTTAGGTTCAAAAGCGTCGTCCCCGCCTTTGACAACGGTTGGTTTTTCAACCGCGGGTGAAAGCATCTCTTCGGGGAAGAAGTTTGAGCCTAAGTTGTCTGTATCAAGACCAGGAGCAAAATCTTCTGATGCAACAGACGATCCAAAAGAGGAAATGCTAAGGTCGTAGAAGTTAGCGCCTAAGTTTGCGTTGTAAACGCGAAGGACAACCTGATCACGGCCGCTCACATTAATTGTACGGCTGATTGTGTTCTCATTCGTTGTGAATGCACCGTCAATGAAGCCATTAAATGTACCTGAATCATCGAATACTTGGAAGAAGAGTTGTCCAAGACCAAAGTTGTGCGTGAGAGAAATCTGAAGATTTTCGATTCCTTCAACATCGATGAGGTAGAAGTCATCATCTTTGGCAACAAGATTTTGGTAACTCCCGATTGCGAGAGGGGCAGGTAGATTGATTGAAGAGTTGAACTCGAAACCGTCATCAGAGCCTAGACGGTCAATGCGGAGATTATAATTACCTTCATTCCCGCTCTCTTCATATACACGAAGGAAGAGTTCTGTTACGCCCCGGTTATTAGCGAATGTAATGAACTCTTGGTTTGTTGTGGTGAAGGATTCACCGACGCGGTACTCAAAAACTGAGAGAGGCTGGCCTTGTTGGCGGCAACGTGAATCAAACAATTGAAGTTGAATGTTGTTTGTTGCAGAGTGAATGAAATCAGCTGAGATAGAAATGTTTTCACACTCGGCAAGAGAAATGCGGTGCCATGTTTCGCCGCCTTGGGGTACGGTGAGGTCAGGAACATCCACGTCGTTTTCGATTGGAGGAGCCGTGTAAGCCAAATCAAGGGTGGGGCTGCCGTCCGCAACAAATGGGTTGCGATTAGGGTTTGCAAATTCAACTTCGTCTGGAACGCCGTCGCCGTCTAAATCGCCATCAGAGGCAAAGAATTGCAAGCGGTCGGTGTTTGAGCTGTTTTCCGCGTGGGATTCAAAGCCGTTTAATTCAGATACACTACTTTGGAACGGAATACTAAGAAGAATGGGGTTCCCATTAGCACGTACGCTGAAACGTTGGGTTGTATAATTGATGAGAATATCAATATCATGCCATTGCGTATTCGGGAAGTTTACGCCTGAAGGTACAAAGGTATCAGCAGTACCATCGTAAGCATCAATAGTGAACGTGCTGGCATTTACTGAACGGAACCCGATGAGTGCGGCAATTGGGCTTGTTGTGTTGGGAACACTAAGTGTTGCGCTTCCTGTACCGTACCACTTACCGCGTACCAAAACTATATCGGCATCAGTAGAAAGGTTTTCGTAGCGGATAATGGAATTGCTTTGCTGATTGACGTGCTGTGCGCCGCTAGCACCAACAGCACCACTACGAAGGTTGCTTACTGTGGCAGAACCCTGAGGAACAGTCCAGCTATTGAGATTATTCAGATTTGCGTTTAGAGTGTAACCTTCACTGGTTTCAAAGCCAATTTCGGTAAGAAGCTGAGCGTTTAGAGTTGGAATTGTTCCAAGCAATAATCCAGCAGCCAGTATGATTGTTTTGTTCATCATCGGGTAACTCCCCTTTGTCTTTGCCGTAATCTATTTATTTGTATGAAAAACGCGAAAAATTCCTGAGTCAAGCTTGCTCTTTCAATAAAGCGTTTTTTTACCGCTTAAAAATTACATTCTAACATTTAAAGTGAATGAGAATGCGAACAAATGGGAGAAACTTTTTTTATTCTTCAACTTATCGAATTATGGAGCAATTATTGGGCGCATTTATGCAAGCAAAAAATTATTTAGGGTTTCAACTTCGTAAACGATGATAAACCACTTTAATAACGAATAAAAAGAGTTATGATTTCATCGTTTTGATCGTACTCAATTTCAATCAAACCCGAGCGGATGGACATGGGACGGAGTTTCTTGTATTTTCTCCCTATTTCCAAGGTGGTATCCTCTAGCATAACCATGGAATTAGCGCCGTCTTCCATTACGCCTTTGATGACGAGCCCCAGATCAGAGGGGTAAACAACTTGATTATTGGCAAACGTTTCTTCGGGAGTTGGGGTAGGAATCGGCGTTGGAACGGGCGTGGGAGTTGGTGCCGGGGTAGGCAGCGGAGTTGGCACCGGAGTGGGTTGCGGCGTAGAAACGGGCGTTTGAATGGGTTCAGGGATCGACGTTTCCAGCAGGTTAGATTGCTGCGCAGGTGCAACAGTCGATGGCAGGATTGCACCATTAATAACCGAGGAGTTTTCCGATCCCGGAATTGACGCATTTGGCTGATTCAAAAGTTTTTCCGAAGAAGTAGATCCCCTCAACTCCGACTCAATAGGGGCAACAGCCTGTTGGTTTTGAGCGAACTGATTTTCGTTGGTTTTGCTCTCTTTACTTTTAAAGTAAACGAACGCGAAAACCACCATGGAGCCGATGAATACGACACTAATGGAAATCAGCAGAATTCCCATTTGACGACTTCTGCGGCGCGCGATTTCGGCTTCCTCCTGAAGTCGACGCTCGCGAGCGCTTTTCGCCTCGGCTAACGACCCCTCATCAGGATCCTCACCGGCTTTTCGTTTTCGGTTTGCTTTTTCAAGAGCATCGAGAATGGAACTCATGGGGCTTCACCGTAAAGTTTATAAGCCGTAACAGAATCAACAACGCCGCCGGCTGGAATTTTCATCTTCGTTTGAAATTCTTTCAAAGCCTCGCTGGTTTGCAAATCAAAATTTCCAGTTTGAGGCAAACCCACCTTCAATATTGTACCCAACAACTGTTGAAGCCGAACAACACGTTCCCCTTTATCGCCTAATTGAAGCCCTGTGATTCGCTTTTCATCCGCATAAGGGGCCTGCACTTGGACTAATACATCCTCCAAATAGGACAACGGAATTACAACGCGCCCGCGGGCAGGATCGGCTAAGGTAAGGCTTTCATCATTCGCTGAGAGCAACACGCACCAAGGGCTAAGCAGGTTTGAGCGAACATCAATTTGCATCAGCACGGGGTAATCTTTTGGCAAGGCCTGCACTAGGGGGGGCAATTCAGCAACTTGTAGAAAATACGGCGGATTGCCATTAGTGAGCGAGAGCGTTGCAATTACCTGCGGCGTGCTTTCACGAAGGCGTTGCAATTCGGCTTCAGGGAGCTTTTGAGAAAGGCGCACGTTCAACCACGTCAGAACGGATGCAACGTAGTGAACCGCAGGGGTTTTCACCCGGGCAAAGCCGTTTGCATCATAAGTCCAATCGGGAGCATCAATTATGGGTTGTGGTGCAGGCGTGGGCGTTTGTGTTAGCTCAGGTGTTGTCGTAGGCGTAGGCGTTGAAGTCGTCGCAGGTATAAGTTCTTGCTCTGGTGTTGGCGTGGGTAAAGGGGTTGGCACCGCCGTTGGTTCCGGTGTTGGCGCTTGTACAAGCGTGGTGGGGGGCTCAATCATCGCGGTATTTGCGGCTGCATCTGTAGTATTCGGCGTTGGTAAAGGGGTTGGATCCGCCGTGGGTGTTGGTGTGGGAGCAGGGATCGG
>DAIOTT010000049.1:0-21158 GCA_036751885.1 Candidatus Sumerlaeota bacterium | reverse complement strand
AAGAATGAATTTCCCCTTGTAACTCCTGAGCAGGCGGAAATTCTTCAGCAATATCTTGCAGAGGGCGGTAAATTGTTAATCAGCGGTTCTTACGTTGGTGAAGAGCTTATTGGCAAAAATAGCTCACCACAAAGCCGCGGATTAGCAAATTCCGTTGGATTGAATGGTTTTCATTCCGGTGCTACACGAATCAACAGTATTGTTCCCGCCACGGTGGATGCTTATTTTGATGAATCAATCCCTGCACGGTTTGGGCACGATCTTCAAGCGCCGATTAACATTGAAACACCCGTATACCGTGTTGAAAATGCTGAAGCTTACACCGCAAATGCTGATGCCGTTATCCACTACGGCGACAGAGAAACAGTCGCGGGTTTTATGACGAATAAAGCAGCCGTTTTTGGATTTCCCCTTGAAACGGTTCTTCCCCAGAAACAACGTGAGGTATTGATTTTAGGTTCCCTTCGAACGCTTCTCGGTGAAGATTTGCCAATCATTGAAGCTGATGAGAAAAATCCATAAATTGAAACCAAAAGCTGAAAACACCCGTAAACAAACCCTAAGCAGAGTCCTTGGGTCTTGACCACCAACCAAACTTCGTTTTGGGTTAACCAATCGCTAAGGCATGTTTTTTCTTATGTTTAACTCTATGATCACATTTTGTAAGCCCCAAATTTGCGCTATATTGGGGGGTCTACTTGTACTTACAACAGCATGTACAACGAACACCAAACCCTTGTACGACTCGGACAACGAGACGGATTTGGCTATTCAGTTCAAGCGCTACACGGCTCGGCCGGCGAAAGATTATATTTTTCGCTGGAATGAAAAAGCCTTTTCTAAAGTTCAGAACGATGATTTTGACATTCTCTCTGAGGACAAAAAACTCGCTGTGGACCGCCTAGGGCGCCCTGATTACATCCGCGAGGACATTCGGGCTCAACGCAACGAGAACTTTGATGAGTGGGTGTACTGGTACGATAATATCATTCTTCAATTTGTCTCCGGCGAGCTCGTGTACGAGGGCGAATTGTTAGATAGCGATCGTACTCTTGTGGAGTTTGGGTACCCATCCACGGCGTATTTTCAAGAATATGAAATTGGCCCCATTCGGGAAACTTGGATTTACGAGAAAGAGTTGATCACCGGCGGCAGAGTTTTCAGCTTTAGCGACGGCAAAACTATCTTCAAGGCGACACAATAAATGAAATCTAAGGCGCTATTGATTTCAGCAGCGGTTCTTCTCAGTGTTTTGAGCGGCTGCAAAACAGATCAAAAAATCCTCATCAACGCCGAGCGAACATCCGCTTTTGATCTCTTTTCGGAGGGGCAATTTTTGGAGTCGCAGGGGCAATTTCAAAACGCAATGAACGCCTACTTGCGGGCTCAAGAAATTAGCCCACGGCCTGCCTTTGCTTACAAAATTGGGGAACTGCACCACCGTATGGGTGAATTGCCAAAGGCAATTGCGCTCTACAAGGAAGCGATAAATGAATCGCCGGATTTTGAATTGGCAAAAGCCCAGCTTAGCCTTGCGGAAACACAGCTTGCCGGTAATGCCACGAAAGAGCAAATCGAGGCTCAATTTCAAACTGATGTTGCTAAAGAAAGTGCGGCAAGCGCAGATGATGCCCTAGCGAACGCCCTTGATTTTCGCCCCGCAAGGGCGCAGCAACCCCTTTCAGAAACTCTTCCAAAAGGGGAAATTCGGGATGTTGTCTTTCCTGAGTTGAATACAGCTGGATTTTCCGTAGATGAACTGCGCGAAAAGGCCCTGGAAGCTGAATCCAACGCCCAGTGGGATGATGCGGCAAGTTATTATCAAGAAATTAGAAAAACGGATTCTTCTGAAGAAACACTGCTTGCCCATGCAAAAGCGTTGGGTGAATCCGGTCGTTATCGCCGCGCTCAGGAGCTTTTGCAGGAAAACATTGTTTTTCAATCACCATCAGAGTTGTATTACGTAACTTGGTCAAACTTAGCAGCGCAGAGTGGTAATTTCAATGCCACAGAATCAGTTCTGCAATCGGGACTTTCAACGTACCCTGAATCAATTAAATTGAATAATAACCTTGGTGCGCTTTACTTTAGGGTGGGTATGTTCGAGGAAAGTCGGCTGATTTTAGAGCGAATTTTGGCTAAATCACCAGAGTATTTGCCGAGTCAGTATAATTTAGCGTTGGTGTATATTGAGCTTAAAGAGTACCCAAAAGCAAAAGAACTGCTTGAAGATTACGTTGCCAGCGAAGGTAGCCAATCGGGGAATGCCCAGAATTTATTGGGAAACCCTGTTTTCTTTCCGTAAGAGTTGTTATTTCTTCATTAAGTTCGTACACTCTTCTTGACATGAAAAGCATTACTAATATTATACCGCTTGAAATGATTATCAGAACAAGAAACCTGTCTTACAGTCTCCACGGAGGTAAGTGTACAATTTAGATCTATTTGGTGAAGTGTACCCCCGACTCTTCCAAAGTCCCTTTTTTCCCCAAATAAGGGCATATTACCCACTCTTAAGAGTGAAAGGAGATAGAACCACATGTTTTATGGGTTCAAAAAAGTTGCCTTCGGTATTTCAAGCGCTGCACTGCTCAGTGGAACAGCATTTGCCGTAGGTCCTACTGTACAAGCACCTCCTACGCTGATTATTACTCAACGTGTTAGCCAAGATGCTATCGACCAAGGATCCGCTCCGTTCGATGACAGCTCTAACACAGCAGTAACAAATGCTCAAGGTGTTTACCGTTTCACAGAGGCATTCGACCTCTCTAACTTCGTAACAATCGCCAGCCCTGGCGACGTAGCAACCCTTAAATGGGATTTTGCTGAGCTTGACGGCCCTAACGGTGCCCCTCTTGCTGCTGGTCAAACAATTACCATCAACGATGGTACTGCAATCAATGCTGGTCGTTCAAGCGTACCAGCTTGGGCTGATGTAAACAGCAGCTCTTTTGCTTCTGTTGATTCCGCTGACAACCTTACGTTCACAAACACAGCTCGTGCGGGTGATCAAACATCATTTGAAGATATTGCTTACCTTGAATTGTACGCAACATCAACAGCTGATTCTGATGCACGGGTAGAGTCTGCTGAGTTTGTTGTAATCACTGAGAACAATTCTGGTCTTGGTGACCGCCTCTCAGCGCCTTCAACAATCTTTACGCCTCTTGCACAGTTCCAAGATCTTGATGGCTGGTCGAAATCATTCGATTTCAACTTCGCTACAAACTTTGTAATCACCAAAGCTCAACACCAAGCAAACGCGTTTGGTGCGGCTCACGTCGGTGGTGTTCAAATCATTTCTACAAATGGTACAACAACATCACTTACTAATGATTCAAACTGGGCAACAACAACACAAATGCAATATTCTCCAGATGGAAGCACTTTTGTTCCAAGCACTGGTTTGATTGCAACAAACAACCCAGGCCTTCTTACGCCTCCAGCCGTGGATCCCGGTGGCAACTCATTCTTGGATAACGCTTACTTTGTAACACCTCCAGGAACTGGTTCAATCTTGATCCGTGGTTTCAACTCTTCAGCTCCTCGCTTCAACAACACAAACGGTACTGGTCAGCCTGCTACAAACTCATTGTTCGTAGACTACGCTCCTCAGTTCATGGGCTTCATCTCTGGTCGTTCTGGCCAAAATGAAGGTCAATTTGTTGCAGCAGCTCCTGGTGATGTGTTGATGGCTCGTTGGTACTTGAACGATGCTGGCACTACAACTCTGGCACAATCTGGCAGACAAGCTCAAATCTCCCTTCGTATGGGTAGCCAAGAAGATATTAAAGGTATGGGTCTTGCCCTTGCTGATACTATCCCTGGCGGTAACAACGGTTACGGTATTGGTGGCGATGAATTCCGTCAGTACTTCTATTCACACTCAACAGGTAATGTTTACTTCCAAGTTAACACGCAATCTGCACTTGCATCTGCTGCAACTGCAAATGGCTTGAATGACTTGATTCTGACTGTTGATCGTATTGATGTTGCTAGCTTCGATCGTGCTGATCTTCAGGGCGAAACAATTGTATTCAACCAAGGTGCTCCGAGCGTAACAACTGCTGCTGGCCCATTGGGTGTACCTGCTCCTGCTGGTTCTGTTGCATTCGATACAGTTGATACTTGGACTAACCAAGGATTAGTTGGCAACGGCTTCGGTTCACGTGTTAGCTACGGCAGAACTCCTGCAACGGGCGCAACTGCAACTCGTCTCTCTATCACACTTGCATCTGCTGTAAGCCTTGGTAACAATGATCTTGTTATCTACGGCGGTGGTTGGGATACAGTTAATACGCTGCTTTCTGCAACGGGCTCCGGCGAAGAAGCAATCCCAATGGATAACGGTAAAATCTACTTCTTTGATTATTACCTTAGTGCAACACCAAGTGCAACTCTTCCTGCAATCAACGTGGGCTTCAACACTTCTGACCGTGGTCGTACAGGTGGCTTCAACACCATTCCTGTTACAACTAACTCAGAAGGTCGCCAAGGCTTGTTCACATTCGATTCAAACAACGCTACAACAACTCGTTTGGACGGAACTACAGCACCTAACGACTTGTCTCTTGAATCAGCCGCGAAACGCTTCACTCTTGTTTACGAACCACAAGTTAAAACAGGAACTGGTCTTGACGTACGTCCGTTCGTTGAAATCTACGGCTTCCCAAGCAACCCATTCGTTGATGCTGCTTACTTCGCAAGTGGTACAATCAACATCGAACGTGTTGTCGTTACAGAATACGACGCACCTGCTGATGTTGACACAGCTGCCAAGTAATCAAGCCCAACACTTAACCTCTGAAAAGAGCGGCTTACCAAGCCGCTCTTTTCTTTTTTTACCGCTCGTGCAATCTCTTGGTTGTGCCCCAACCATATTTGGTTAGGAACTTGCACTTGAATTGAAAATGCCTTTTACGGACGCTTCACTTAAATGCCCTCAAAAATTTCGATCTTCGGTGCTTCTGAACATAATCTCAAGAACCTTGACCTAGAAATTCCTCGAAATGCTTTAACGGTTATTACAGGCCCCAGTGGTTCTGGTAAATCCTCCTTAGCGTTTGATACGATTTATTCCGAGGGGCAGCGGCGCTACATGGAGAGCCTTTCGGCCTATGCGCGGCAGTTTATGGAGCAGATGCCTAAGCCTGAGGTGGAGCACATTGAGGGGCTTTCGCCGGCGATCTCCATTGAACAAAAGACAGTTGCCCGAAACCCCCGCTCCACCGTGGGCACGGTGACGGAGATTTATGATTACATGCGGTTGCTTTTCGCGAATGTTGCAATGCCCCATTGCCCTGAATGCGGAACCGCACTGGAGCGCCAGTCTTTGGATGATATGTTGGCGTTGGTGAAGGCGTTGCCGGAAGGGACGCGATTTCATTTGCTGGCCCCGGTAATTCGTGGGCGTAAGGGTGAGTACCAAGCTCTTTTTCAACAGGCGTTGAAGGAGGGGTACGTGCGGGTTAAAATTGATGGGGAATTGTTGGATTTAGATCCTCAGCTTCGGTTGAAAAAAGGGGTTCGCCATGATATTTCCATCTTGGTTGACCGCCTGATTGTTCGGGCCGATGGGGAGCAAGATGAACGGCTTCGCCAAGCGTTGGAGACTTGTTACCGTAAGGGTAAGGGGCTGGCGATTATTGAGATTGTCCCCGATTCAGGGGGGAATTTTCCGAAGTCAGTTCCATGGCAAGGGGAACGGATTTTCTCCAAAGCCTTGGCTTGCCCAAATCACGGTCCGCAGATTGTGGAACTTTCGCCGCGGATGTTTTCCTTCAACTCTAAGTTTGGCGCCTGTGAGAAATGCGAAGGGCTTGGCACCATTGCGGAAGTTTCCATGGAGGCATTAATTGCGGACGAAAACCTGACCATACAAGACGGTGCTGTTGTGCCGTTGCAGAAATATTTTGTGGGCAAGGAAGCAACGCAATCCACAAATTGGGGTTACCAGGTGATTGCTGCCTTGGCAAAGGAGTTTGGTTTTTCGCTTTCAACGCGTTGGAAAGATATTCCGCAAAAAACTAAAGATGTTATTTTGAATGGTGCTGGTACCAAAACGCTGCAAGTTTACATTCGCATGAAGAATGGTGAAAAAGAGGGGTACAAAACGAAGTGGGAAGGGCTAATTCCGCGCCTGCGAAAAGAGCTGCATGCTGAAGATGCGGACGATGAAACAATTCATGCTCAGTACATGCAGGATGTTCCTTGTCCCTCTTGCAGTGGAGCGCGCTTAAAGCCGGAGAGTTTGGCTGTTACACTGCAGGGCAAAAGTATTTCGCAGTTAACACAACTTTCCATTGGGGACGCGAAGGTTTTTTTTGATGCCCTCAATTTTTCCGAGCGGGAAATGAAAATTGCTCACCAGCCGTTGAAGGAGATTCAAGATCGGTTAGAGTTTTTGCTGAATGTGGGGTTGCACTACTTAACGTTGGATCGCCATGCGGGTACATTGAGTGGGGGTGAAGCCCAGCGCATTCGGCTTGCGACGCAGATCGGCAGTAAACTGGTCGGCGTTCTTTACGTGTTAGATGAGCCAAGTATTGGTTTGCATCAGCGCGATAACGACCGGTTAATTCAAACGATTTGTGATCTTCGGGATTTGGGCAATACGGTGATTGTGGTGGAGCATGATGAGCAGACGATTCGCACGGCTGATCATTTGATTGATTTGGGCCCCGGTGCGGGTGAGTTAGGGGGCGAGTTGATTGCCGCGGGTACACCCAAGCAAGTGGCAAAAGTTACTAGCTCTACCACGGGGAGTTTTCTTGCGGGTAGAGAGCAAATTCACGTTCCAACGGAACGGCGAAAACCCGCTGAGGGACGCGTGCTGCAGTTGCGCGGGGCGCGGGCTAATAATTTGAAGTCCGTGAATTTGGAATTACCGTTGGGGATGATTGTAGGTGTTACGGGTGTATCGGGATCGGGCAAATCTAGTTTGATTTTGGAAACTCTTGTGCCTGCGTTGCAGAACCGAATTAACCGCTCGCGTAGAGCGGTGGGGGAGCACGATGAAATTGTGGGAATTGAACTGATTGATAAAGTGATTAACGTTGATCAAGCGCCGATTGGGAAAACGCCTCGTTCAAACCCGGCAACGTACACGAAAGTGTTTGATGACATCAGAGATTTGTATGCTTTGACGAGTGAATCTAAAATGCGTGGGTATGCAAAGGGGCGTTTTTCCTTCAACGTAAAGGGGGGGCGTTGTGAAGAGTGCAAGGGGGACGGGCTTAAGAAAATTGAGATGCATTTTCTGCCAGACGTTTATGTTCGGTGTGATGTTTGTGATGGCAAACGTTACAACCGCGAGACGCTGGAGGTGAATTACCGCGGTAAAACTATCTCTGAAGTGTTAGAAATGACGATTGAAGAAGCGCTAGAGTTTTTTATTTCGGTACCACAAATCGCCAAGAAATTGCAGACGCTTCATAATGTAGGGTTGGGGTACATTACCCTTGGCCAGCAAGCTAATACGTTCTCCGGGGGTGAAGCCCAGCGCATTAAATTAGCGAAAGAACTTGCGAAACGAAACACCGGAAAAACCCTTTACGTTTTGGATGAGCCCACCACGGGGTTGCACTTTGAGGACGTTAGAAAGCTGATTGATGTGTTCAATATGCTGGTGGCTGAAGGGAGTACGGTGCTGGTGATTGAGCACCATTTGGATATTATTAAATGTTGCGACCACGTGATTGATTTGGGGCCTGAAGGCGGCGCGGGGGGCGGGGAAGTGATTGCCTGCGGAACTCCTGAGGCTGTTGCAAATAACAAGAGCTCAATTACGGGTAAATACCTGAAGAAACTATTGAAGTAAGCCGTGTTGCGGGTTTTGAGGTTAGGGAGTTTCCTATTTCCGATTGCCCGAAATTGCGTTGCCCTTCAGTGTTGGTCTTCATTTTAGAGTGAACAAAAATTTCAGTCGGAGAGTTTTTTGAATGAATGTAGCGGTGATAATGGCGGGCGGAAGTGGTGAGCGATTTTGGCCGCTGAGCAGAAGAACTTTTCCGAAGCAATTACTTCGTATAACAGCGGAAGATGAGAGTATGCTGCAGGAGGCGGTAAGCCGTGTGTTGCCGCTGTTTACCGATGAGCGGGTTTATATTGCTACAACTGAACCACTACGTCAGGCGATTTGCAAAGGCGAAAGCCGGATTGCACCTCAGCGTATTTTTGCGGAACCTGACAAGCGAAATACATTGGGCTGCCTTGTTTGGAGCGCTTGCCAGTTGCGTGCTTCCCTTGATGAAGAGGATGTGACGATGGCAGTACTTACGGCTGATCATAGAATTGGTGAGCCGTTGCGATTTTTGGAGTGCGTGAAGAAATGTTTAGCTGTTGCTAAAAATGAGAAAGCTATTGTTACAATTGGTGCTGCACCCACTCGGCCGGAAACAGCGTTCGGCTATATTGAAGTTGAAGGGCTAAAGCAGGCGGGAAATATTGTTTCCGGCTTTTACCCAGTGAAGCGTTTCACGGAAAAACCGGATCAAGAAACTGCGGACGCGTTTGTAACTTCGGGTGATTATTTGTGGAATTGTGGGATGTTTTTTTGGACGCTTGAAACGTTCTTTCAAGAGTTGGCGGAACACCAACCTGCGGCGTTCGCCGTTGCACAAAACTTGATTGTTGCATTACGGGATAACAACCAAGCGAAAGCAGTTGAGCTGTTTTCCGCTTTGCCCAACTTGAGTATAGATTATGCGATTCTTGAAAAATCAACGCGCGTGTGTTGCGTGCCGGCAAGTTTTTCTTGGGATGATGTTGGCTCTTTTGATTCCATTCACCGGTACCGAAAAGCGAATGCTGATGGAAATATTCTTGAAGGCAACACGATTTTACATGAGGCTACAAATTGTATTGCCTTGAACAATACTGAAAATGGAAAACAAGTTTTAGCCTTGGTTGGCGTTAAGGATTTGGTGGTTGTAACAACGGATGATGGGTTGATTGTAGTTCACCGAGACCACGTTCAGGATGTGAAGAAAATTGTGGAGCAGTTGAAAGCAACAAACGCATCGCAGGTGTAAGTTAGTAGACTATTGTTTGTCACACTGGGTGAATAAACTCGCGCTTACAACGGATAACCTTTCTTGTTTGCGAGCTTAATCTTTTCCTGTTGAAAGGCGGCTTGGTATTCACCGGTTCCTTCCGGGGGGAGGTTTTTTTGTTTCGCGAGAAGTTGGCGAACCTCTAAATCAATTTCCTCTTCCTGTGAAAAATATTGGATCATGGTTTGTGAAATCAGGGATGATAGATCCATCTGCGAACCAGACTTTTGGAAGGAGCCGTTGGTCTTCATTTTTGCGGCAATTGTTTTTGCAAGGGCGTTGATTCGTTTTTCTGAAAGGCGCATGTCAGTTCCTTGTGTTTGGTTTAAAAGCCGTTGCGCTTAGCGTCGTCCCACCAAGCGTCCATTTCTTCAAGTGTCATGGTTTCTAGGGGTTTATTTTCAGAGCGGCTTCTGTCTTCCAAAGCGTGGAATCGGCGTTGGAATTTATTGTTGGATTGTTGCAGGGCTTGTTCAGCGTCTACATTAATGAAACGTGCTAGGTTTACAAGGCTGAAAAGAATATCGCCGAACTCTAGTTCAATTTCCTTTGGGCCCAATGTTTCTTGTGCTTCCATTAGTTCGGCAACTTCCTCATTTATTTTTTCCAACACGGGCTGAACGTTGTCCCAGTCAAAGCCTACGCGGGCGGCTTTTTTTTGCAGCCTTGTGGCTCGTTGTAAGGCGGGGAGGGCCTTGGGAATACCATCTAGTGCGGAAACGGGTTTCTCTTGCGAGGATGGGGATTGTGTGGCTTTTTCTTCGCGCTCTTGCCGTTTAATTGCTTCCCAATTTTTCAACACTACAGCGCTGGAATCTGCCTGCCCGTCGGAAAAAACGTGAGGATGGCGGCGAATCAGTTTATTGCAAATCGCCTCGTACACGTCGTTCACATTGAAAGTTCCGGCGCGTTCTGCAAGCGCAGCGTGAAAGACAACTTGCAGGCCAACATCCCCCAGTTCCGCTAAAAGCTCCGCCATATCGCCTTCATCAATCGCATCGCACACTTCATAGGCTTCTTCAATGATGTAGGGTTTAAGGGAGGTGTGGGTTTGTTCACGATCCCACGGGCAACCATCTTCATCTAGCAGGCGGTGCATAATATCTACCAAGCGGCGAAAGGGGTCTTCTGTTATTGGGGCGGGGCGCCTAGCAGGTGAGGGGGAGTTGGGAGTGGATTTGTTGGTGCTCATGATTCAGGGGACAATATTCCTTGCTTAGAAGTTGATTCTACGGGGTGTTGAGGGCGAAGAGCAAGGCAACGGCGTGGGCTGCAATTCCTTCTTCACGGCCGACGAATCCCATGCCTTCGTTGGTGGTTGCTTTGATGCCGATTTGTGAAACTTGTAGCCCGCAAGCTTGGGCAATTTGGGCTTTCATGGCGTTGATATGGGGGCCGATTTTGGGTTTTTCTGCGATGAGGCTGCAGTCTATATTCCCGATAGCGTAGCCTGCTTTTTGTATTTCTTGGCAAACTTGTTCCAGTAGATTTACACTGCGGGCTCCTGCCCATTTGGCATCGCTGGGGGGGAAATAGAACCCAATGTCGGGTAGGCCGGCAGCCCCAAGCAGCGCATCCATAATGGCATGGGTAAGCACATCGGCGTCGCTGTGGCCAAGCAAGCCTTGGTGGTGTGGAATTTCAACTCCGCCAATAATGCACTTTCGGTTTTGGGCAAACCGGTGAACATCGTAACCAACGCCGATGCGAAAGGGCGGGGGATTGCTCATTGGGTTGTTTTAGCGGCGGCAGATTTTTTTCGTACAAGGTAGGCTTCAGCTAGTTCCAAATCTAGGGGGTAAGTGATTTTGGGGTTGAAGCCGTAGTGTAGCTTTACGGCGGTTTTCATGCCGGCAAGCTCCAAGATTTGTGCTTCATCAGTAACGCGTTTGCCCCGGGTTAAATCCATGGCTTGGCAAAGCTCGGAGTAGCGGCACACTTGCGGTGTTTGAGAGCGAATAAATTCATCGCGGTTGATTGTGGCTGCTATCACCATGCGTTCGGGAAGGTGAACGCGCTTCAGCGTTTCAGAGCAGGGGCTGGCAACAATTGCTGCGGAAAGTGAAACATCATTGGCAAGCATTTCAATGCAGGCTTCAAAAGATTCCACGGGGACAAAGGGGCGAACGCCGTCGTGTATGCAGACGAATTCCGTAGTGTGGGCTAACATTTTTAGGCCCTCATTTACGGAGTCGCGGCGGGTGCTTCCGCCGATGACAACATCAATTTTTGGAAAGCCTAAATCTGCTAACATTTCGTTCCACTCGCGGGATTGAATGAGTGGTTCAGCTAACACAACAACGATTTGGTTTACGTAGGGAAGTTGCAGAAAAACCTCTAATGAGTGCTGAATCACAGGTTTGCCATCAAGCTCCACCATCTGCTTCAGTCTTCCGAAGCGTTCTCCACTCCCTGCGGCAACCAATACTACGGCACACTTCTTCATTCTAGGGTTTTCCCTTTCTTTGTTGCATTAATCACTCTGCGGCAAACACCGCGCAACACCTGAACATCGCTTATCGTTAACTCAGAGCGGCTTGCCAATCGGCGAATGAGGCGCAGCGGATATTTTATTGGTACACCACGCTCAAAATCAATCGCTTCAAGCATTTCCTGAACATGCCGAATGAGTCCATCAAGCTCATTGAATTTTGCAATTTCACTTGGTGTATCGTCAATAACATCTTCCTGCAAATTCGCGTTTGCTTGAATACAGGCAGAAACAGCTGCAACGGCCTGAGCCAAGTTCATGGAGGGGAATTCGGGGTTAAGGGAAAATGCCCACCGGTAGGTGCACAGGGAGCATTCATCGTTTGTAAGGCCGTTGTCCTCGCGGCCAAAAACGATTGCTGCGTCGCCCGTTAGGTGGCGGTTTGAAATTAGGGTGGGGTTGAACCCGATGATTTCGCAGGGCCGATCTTCCAACTGGTGCATGGTGGTTGCTATGGAAAGGGTTGTACCGGAAAGGGCTTGTTCAAGGGTTTGTACGATGTGGGCTGAATCTAGGATTTGGTGCCCTGGGGGCCGTGAAAGGCGCCCAGCTTCACCGGTGGAGCGAACATCGCACTGGGGGTTGACAATCCACAGGCCGCCGCCGTAGGCAAAATTCATTACAAGGCGGGCAACTGCGCCCACGTTTTCGGAGTTTTGCGGGCTTACAAGCACCACACGCCAGCGAGTTAGGGGCGTGAAAAGGCGTTCATCTGGCATGGTGCCTTCCGGATGTCGCCCTGTGGGAATGCGATCATCCCCCGGCAATTAACTTTTCCCGGCGGGAATAACGTCGCACCCCATGTAGGGGCGTAGTACGGCAGGAACTTCGATGCTGCCGTTTGGTTGCTGGTAGTTTTCAATAATGCCGATGATGATTCGGGGTAATGCTAGGCCGCTGCCGTTCAGGGTGTGCACGAACTCGGGCTTTGCGCCTTGCTCGCGGCGAAAGCGAATGTTCGCGCGCCGGGCTTGGAAATCGCCGAACGTGGAACAACTGCTAACCTCCAACCAACGATCCATGCCGGGCGCCCAAATTTCAAGATCGTAGCACTTTGCAGCGGAAAAGGAAATATCGCCGGTGCAAAGGCTTAGCACGCGGTAAGGCAAGCCCAAGGCTTCCAGTAATTCTGTAGCATTACGCGTAAGGCTTTCCAGTGCTTCGTCGGCTTTTTCAGGATCAACGTATTGAACCATTTCAATTTTATTGAATTGATGGACGCGAGAAATACCGCGAACCTCCTTGCCGCTGCTTCCCGCCTCGCGACGAAAACACGGCGTTGCTGCCGCAAACTTCATGGGGAGCGCATCGTAGGGGAGAATCTCCTCTGCGTAGAGGTTTGTAACGGGAACCTCAGCCGTGGGCACTAGGAATAAATCATCCTCGCTGAGACGGTATAGGTCGTCCTCAAACTTGGGGAGTTGACCTGTACCGGTCATTGTTTTGCGGGTAACCAAGTAGGGAACGGCAACTTCTTCGTACCCGTTTTTTTGGGTGTGTGTATCAAGCATCCAAGCCATTAGGGCGCGTTCTAACTTTGCCCCTAGGCCGCGGAGAACAAAGAACCCGCTGCCGGAGAGTTTTACACCGCGCTCAAGATCCAAGATGCCGGCGTTTGCGCCTAAGTCCCAATGGCTTCTTGCGGGAAAGGGGAAGGTTTTTGGCTCGTTCCAAGTGCGTGCCACAACGTTTGCTTCCTCGTTTAGGCCGTACGGGGTTGTTGGGTGGGGTAAGTTTGGCAAGCCAAGTAAGATTTCTTCCTGAGAGGCTTCAAGGGCGCGCAGGGCATCATCCAAGCTTTTTATTTGGTCGCCAAGGGTCTTTGATTCCGCCTTTAGGATTTCCGCTTGGTCTTTTTCGCCGGCTTTCATGTGCTGGGGAATGAGCCGTGAAACCTCGTTCTTGCGGGCTTTCAAGGCTTCGGTTTCTTGACATACAGAACGGCGTTTTTCATCCAATGCTAGAACTTCATCAATAATCAATTGGTCTGCTTTTTTAGCTGCCAAACCCTCTTTCACCTTTTCAGGCTCTTGTCTAATCAAGCGTATATCAAGCATTTTGCATTCACCCACGTGTAAAAAATTCAGGAAGTAAGTACATGAGTATGCAGGGGGTTGGGGTCAACAGGGGATTCACGGGCATTTCGGAGCAATCGGAATTCGTCTGAAATTCATGTAGAGTGATTGCCAAAAATGATGCCCGAATAGATGTTGAGCGAGAGGGGTGGATGTTGACTTCTGAAAACGCAGGAATAGTGGGGCTATTTTGAGGCTTTCAGGGGGCAAAAGCCGCCCCTCACAGCCAACAGATAACGGCAAGGAATTTTGGCATTCACTCTTGGCTTTAAGGTGGTTGCCAGATTTGTTGTTTGAATGTTGAGGGGTAAAAACAAAAAACGATTCCCGGAGGTTATACCGGGAATCGTTTGTTCTTAGTTGTGTGTTATCGTATTTTGAATTCTAAAGCATTCGGTGTATTAGTAAATTAGCCAGTAATCCAGGTTTGCTGGATTATTGAAAAGCCCGTTTGCGCCGGTGCTTAGGCCAAAGGTAATAAGTGCTTGGGTGTTTTGGTTTCCGCTGTAAACGCCTTCATTGAAGTTGAACTGATCAATTCCAAAGCGGGTGTTTGTATCATCGCTTGTGCCCCAAGTGTTATCAGGGCCTAAACCAAAGAGTTGAGGTGCATTCCCACCTTGATCCATAATTTCAGCTTTGTTGTTTGAAGTTTCAGTGTGCCTGCAGCCAAAAAAGTGGCCTGCTTCGTGGGCTGTTACTAAGCCAACGGCTCTTCCCACGGCTTGAATTTTCGTGTAGCTTGGCCCAACGGCGTAGGAATTCACACTGGCAGAGCTGCCGTCGGTTCCGCTCAAAATATCCAGCAAAACAATCGCGGTTTCTTCCGTTGCATAGTTTCCAATATCAATGGATTCGGCAATACCGATGGTGTTAATTCCTGATTCTGCGATTGTTCCGCCAATAATGATTCGGCTGACATTTGGTTGCCCGAACGGATCGGCGTGGTCGCGACTATTTCGAATTTCTAATCCAAAATCACCGGCTGTTGCAGTGGTATCAAAATCGCCGTTGAGCCCGCTGTTGATTAGGTCGTTGACCATGCGATCTTCTACGACGGCGATGATTTCATCAATCACGGCATTTTCATCCGAGGCAAAAAGGCCCCAGTTTGGCAGAAAAGAGGAGAGTGGCGAAAGCGTCACATTGCTGTCACCGCTTAGGAAGGTGGCGTCGAAATTTGAAATACCGTCGAAGTCCAGAAAAAGGATTTGCTTTGTTCCGTTAGGTTTTGCAATCAAGCCCGGCGCTGCAATAGCAACATCAAGATCATAGTTGCCGCCAAATCTGCTGGTGGTTTGCAGGGAAAGGTAGTAGGTATCGGCTGTTTCAAAATCATTCACCGGTGAAAATGAGGTCATTCGTGTGATGCCGAAGCTATTTTGCAGGCTGATTGATGCTACCGGGCCGGAGTTTGCGCGAAGCGTTAGAAGTTCGCCAGCACCAACGGTGAACTCAAAAAAATCAACATCCGTTGCATCAGCTAATCTAATCAGCAATGAGTAGTTACCCGTGCCGCCAACGCCCGTCCCTGAGTTGGAGTTGAACGGGTCATTTTGTCTGCTATCAAACTCTTCGACGCCTAAAATGTAGGTGCCATTTGATGGAACCCTGTACTCAATTTTACTATTGGTTCCAGTGCCGCCGTCATCGTCTTCCGCAACAATATTTCCGGAGGAGTTGCGAAGCACAAAGTAGGTATCTAAGGAGGAAAATGGATCTGCTGTCGCTTCAAACGTCAGGATTTGACCTGCATTTGCTTGAACGGAAAAGTGGTCGAAATCCCCCGTTGAGGGTGTGTTTGTAATCTCAGAGTTTGTGATGAATAATCCGGGTGTGGCGGAGGTGATCCCTGTCACGGTGGCCGTTGGGATTGAGCCGTTATCTTCTGCGGCCGTAATGAAAAATAACGGGTTTTCCAAGCCAACATAGAGTTCATAGCTTCCGATGCCGTTGATTCCCGTTCCTGAGTTTGAATTGAACGGATTTGAATAATTTGTTCCAGCTGATTCTATTGAGATGTAGTAGGTGCCGTTTACGGGAAGCGTAATTTCCAACAGGCTGTTTACACCATCGGGTAAATTACCTGAAGCCGTTGCCACAGCGATTCCAGCAGAATCCCACAGGCGGATTACGGGTTCTATTGACTGACTTAAATCAGTCGACGTCTGCACCGTTAATCTGTGCCCTGCTGAAGCCTGCACGGAGAAAACATCTACGTCGCCAGAAGTTGGTGATGCAATAATGGTAGATGAAGTACGAACGTAACCTAGGTTTGATGGCGTAAGGCCTGTGGGTGTTGCCAAGGGAATTGAGCCGTTGTTTTCGGCGTTTGTGGAAAAAGGGAATGCTGTTACGGAGCCTGTTAGGCTTCCGGTTATATTGAACGCCGTTGATTTGCCGGTTCCCCGACCTAATGCAAAAAAGGTTGCTTCGCCTATATTGTTGTTAGGCTCCACCTCAACCTGAGGTGTAAAGTGGGTTGCTTTAGCGTTTGGTTGAAATTTCCCCCGTTCCCGCTTGGCTTCTAGTAAGGTTTCAATCCCGCACAAAGGTGTTACATCAGGCGAAGTCGTTTTGGTGGAAGGCTTTACACGGGGTTCAGCGGAAATATTGGTTGCAAGCAATACGCTCACAAAGATCAGTCTTTTAACTGTATTGTTCACAACTCACACTCTTTATTGAAATTTAGTTTTCTCGACGAGATTTTATGGTGAACAGAAGGGGCAATGTAAATTATGTTATCGGCGCAATATTGTAAAACTTTGGTTTGGTGTGATTGTTATTTAACTGTAAATGTGCAATCCTGATTGTTAGAGTGCAGAAAATGCAAACAGTCCGAAGTGTTGGTTTGAATCGCTCCAGAAATGTGCGGGGGAAAAACCACAACTGCTAATCATTTCGCTGAAATTCTGCGGAGTGTGTTTGTAGCAAAATTCCGTGGTAATGGCATCATTCTCCTCAAAGATAAATGAATTTTGTTGCAGGCGAATTTCAGTTTTGCGCTTGGCAACTAATTGCATTTCAACACGGCTGTGCTCGGCATTGAACGGTGCCTGATGGCAGAAAGCCTCAAGCTCAACGGTTGCCTCCAACTCGTTCTTAAGTCGGTGCAGAATATTGAGATTAAACTCAGCTGTAATCCCTTGGGAATCGTTGTAGGCGGCGTGAATCAACTGGTGATCTTTTATTAAGTCTACGCCGATGATTAGCTTGTCCCCGGTGGTGCAATTTTCTCGCATTTTCGTGACAAATGCTTTTGCATCGTGCGGGTGAAAATTCCCGATTGTTGAACCCGGGTAGAAGAAGACTAAGGAGTTTGCTGAGGAATATGCAGATGCGATTGACGCGGTGTTTGCAGGGGAATTTTCACGCGGGGAATCCTGGGGCAAATTCCAGTCTCCAAGGTAATCGCGGTGTAAAGGAATGATAGTCAGTTTAGGAAATTCGCGCTTTAATTCTTCCGTGCTTTGCATTAGGTGTTGTTCTGAAATATCAAGCGGAAGGTAACATTCCAACTCTTGCAGGTTGGTAAGAAGCAAGCGAGTCTTCACGCTGCTGCCGCTTCCAAACTCAAGCAAGCGTGCGCGACTGCCAACAAATTCAACAATTTCCTTTAGGTTTTCCTCAAAGATTTTTACCTCAGTTCTAGTGGGGTAGTATTCGGGTAAATTGCAGATTTGCTCAAAGAGTAACGAGCCCCGTTGATCATAAAAATACTTGGAGGAGATTTCCCTGTTCGGCTGGGAAAGGCCCGCAATTACATCTTGGTAAAACTCCGTGAGTGAATCTTCTTTGTATTCTGCAGAGAGGGACACATTACACTCCTTTGGCTAAGCGAATACCCGTGAACTGCCAACGTGCATCGGGAGAAAAAAAGTTTCGGTACGTGGGGCGAATGTGCGAAGCATGCGTAGCACAGGAACCACCACGAAGAACAAACTGGTTGCACATAAACTTGCCGTTGTATTCGCCCAAAGCGCCAGCGGCGGGCTTGTAATTGGGGGACGGTAGGTAGGCACTTCCCGTCCATTGCCAACAAGTGCCAAACAGCTGCTTAAGCTGTTCCGTGTCACTGGGTAACACGGCCTGCGGGTGCACCAAATTGCCCTCGCAAAACTGGCCTTGTTGCGAATGATTTTTTGCTGCAGCTTCCCACTCAAACTCCGTAGGTAAACGGCAGCCTGCCCAGCGGGCAAAGGCTTCAGCCTCGTAATAGCTAATGTGTGTAACGGGCTCGTTTTCATCCACTGATTTAAAGCCGTGCAGAGTAAAGTGCTTCCAACTGGAGTCATCTTGCTTGGCCCAATACAGGGGAGAATTCCACTGTTGATTCTTTACCGTTTCCCAACCATCTGAAAGCCAAAGGCTATGGGTTTGGTAACCGCCCTCCTCCATAAATTGTAGGTATTCACCACAGGTAACAAGGCGATTTGCAAGGGCGTAGGGCTCAATGAATTGTCGGTGAACGGGGAGTTCATTATCATAGCAGAAATCTTGCCCCTCAGGGCCAAGTGAATCGCATGTCCGACGACGTGTCCTTCAAGTACTACTACACCCGCGACCACTTGGGTTCCGTCCGCGACGTCACAACTGCAACCGGCGCGCTGCTGGCCCGGTTCGACTACGACCCGTTTGGTCGGCGCGTGCAAGTGGCGGGCGCACCCGTCGGCACAGGCATCGGGAGCTTCGCCAACGCCCAAACCGCCATTGACTTCGGCTATACGGGCCACTATACCAACCCCATGTTGAATCTTGTTCTTGCTCCGTATCGCGCCTATGATCCCGAACTGGGACGTTGGATTTCAAGGGATCCGATTGAGGAAGCCGGTGGGTTGAATCTGTATGGGTATGTTGGGAATAGTGTGGTGAATTTTATTGATGAATTAGGATTATCTAAGTGCTCGGGTATATTAGGACAAATGAATAATAAAAAGGCAGCAATTGAAAGTAAAGAAAAAAAGATTGCTAATCTACTTAAGAAAATACAGGAAAGATTAGGTGAGTTAAGAGAGAATCCTAGAAATCTACCAGAAAGACATCAACCGGGCATGAGAAATAGTGAATCTAGGGAGAAGCATCGTCAAATGATTAATGAGGATAAAGCTGCAGTTGGTAGACATGAACATGCGATAAAGGATCTGAAAGCCGAAATTGCCTTACTAACCGCTAAATATATAGCTTGCTTGGCGGCAGAGACAACATGCAAGGTAATAAAGAAATATAGTATAGTATTATTTTTCATACAACCAGTTTGGGATGAAGGTATGATGTCACCAGAAGAATATTGTAGGCAAAATCCAGGAAGATGTGCATAGATAAATGGATAAATTTAATGAAATAGTTGATAGAATTTTGGATAATCCAGAAATAGTCCATTCTGTGAGTGAAGAAGAGTTGCACTACAAGGACGGAATTGGAGAATCATTACTTCACTTTTTTTTGATCGAAGGGAAAATTAATATTTGTAAATTACTAGTAAGTCGTGGGCTTTCAATAAATACCAAAAATAAGTATGGAGAAAATCCATTCTATGACTGTTGTAAGGTCGCTCAACATGAATCTGTAGCTTATCTAGTATCGCAAGGGGCAGATGTTAATTTCAAAAGCGAATCAGAAGGAGAAACACCTCTTCATCTATGTGCATATCGTATTGAGAGGTCTGATTATCGTACTCTTTACAACTTTCTCATTTCTAATGGAGCTGATAATCAAGCTATAAATGATTTCGGTGAAACTCCTGAGGATATAGTAAGTGAAGTACTTGGCCGATGAGTGTTTTCCCTTTCAGCCTATACCTCTTTATGCACTTAGCTGAAAAACTTAGATGGAATTCAAAACTAGGCTGGATTACTCGACCAAAATACTCTTGCTCGTTTCCCCCATCCTTGGCATCTATCATATCAATGTTACATCATCTACTTCCAATGACGACACCACGCGGTTCTACTACCCCCAGGGCCAGGTGAATCACATGTCCGAGACTCCTCTTTCAAGTACTACTACACCCGCGACCTCTTGGGTTCCATCCGCGACGTCACCACTGAATCCGGCGCGCTGCTGCCCCGGTTTGCCCTATTACAATTAAACGGGCGACCCGTTTGGTCGGCGCGTGCAAGTGGCGTGCGCACCCGTCGGCACCGGAACGCCAAAATACGGGGCGAAAACCCACTGGGTTGTACTCCCAGTGCCACGGTTCATTTTGATAAGGGAACCAACCGAAATCATCGCCCTTTAGAAAAACCCATTTATAAACGGCAGACTCGCGCATTCTTACAATTTCTGCCATGGGGCGGGTAGTGATTTCAAGAAATTCCTGCTCACCGTGACTAAGTTTAAAGTCAACCGCCAACCCAAGGGAATGCGCCGAAAAACTTACCACAGCGTTGGGGTTATTAGCCCGGGCGGCGTTTTGCTCCGCTACTTTTCGCAACCGGTGAGAGGATAGAATCACCAACTCAACGCCGTCGGCTTGAGCAGCTTCCTGCATTTTGACGAATCATTCTGCCGCGTGGCGATTCAGCATGAAATCCCCTTGGCCGGGAACCTTCACCCATTCGCTGGTCATGTATTCCCAAACGGGTTCGCTGGCTTCAGCGCGAACTACAACCGCATTCACCGTGCTGTTTGCACGGCGCTCCGGGCGAATCACGTCCAAGGCATCGACCATGACATCAGCCCACGTTTCATTTTCCCCAACGGGCCCGCCGGGGTAGTCGTTAGCTTCCCAAGTGAAATCCCGAAAATGTTCCTTCAATTCAGGCCCCAACAAGTCTAGCGCTTAGTTTGAAGTACCATCAATAATCTTTATGCGAGATTGATCCAAAACCAAGTGTTTTTTGGTTGACAATTCCAATATAGTCATTACAAAATGAATCATTCATTGAAAAGTATCACTGATATTTTTGATGTGATTATTGTTTGCGAGGATACGGTGAATTCACTTATCTATAAAATTTTTCTGACAACATTTCTGTTTTCTTGTTCGATTAGTCACGCCCAACCACTTGACGAAATTATTGCTTTAAATAGAAAGTCTTTTGAAAAAATCGATTCTATTTGCTATGATTTTTCAATTTCCGAAACTTTTCGGGGGGTAGAAAATAAATCAAAAGGGAGAGGTGAAATAAAAAAGAGTGGTGAAATTTATCTCGAGACAGATTCTAACTCAGCAGGTGTATCTGCTAGGTATATAAATAAGGACGAGTTTTCTGCGCACTTTACGGAAAATGGGCAATTTGTTATTAATCAGTATCAAGCAGAAAATGATGGTAGCATTTCTGAGCCAGGTCTAGGTGTTCAATCTGATGTAGGGCCACTGATCTGGAATTATGGATTCAAGACCGGAAAATTCGGTATGGAACCAATCGCTTACTTAGAAATGTTTGATGGTGTTTATCAGAATAGTCAAGTAACGAAAGAAAATGGAGTTGTTACTTATCAGTATTTCGTCAAGAATAATCCAAAAAATAAACTTGTGTTGCTCTCATTTGATTTAGAAAGGGATTACCTGATTACGGAGCTTGAGGCATATGGGGA
>DAIOTT010000048.1:9887-21173 GCA_036751885.1 Candidatus Sumerlaeota bacterium | reverse complement strand
AGAAGTAACGCCATCACATTGTATGATCCCTTAATAATAACACCTAAATATAAATGCTGAGGCAATTAGAAATCCACAAAAAGCGATCAACCTACGGGTATTGAGGTAATAAACAGCTAACGGCCAAATGATATAGAATTGCTCTTCCACTGAAAGCGTCCAGCAGTGCTTGAGCCAGAAAACATCCATGCTTTTGTATAGTTCAAGATAATTCGTTAAGTAAAATATATAGGCTAATACTTCCCAATATTCAACTTTCCCTACAAATATACTGAGGCTTGGGTTGATGATGGGAACCACATAACCAGCAATCAGCGTTACAAGCAAAAGAAAATAATACAAAGGAAAAACCCGCAATGTTCGCCTTGCGTAAAAGTTTAAGAAAAAGTTTTCTTTGTTTTTGCTTCGAAGTAAAATGCCCGTGATTAAAAATCCAGAAAGAATAAAGAATAAATCCACGCTTCCCCAGCTAAGCATCACTATTGTAAGGTATAATCGTTCAAATGTTGATTCAGGAAAGGATGTTGTGTAGTAATAAGTAGTATGAGTTAGTAAGATAAATATAACGGCAATCGCTCTTACGCCATCAAGGGTTGGGGTGTGTTTGCGAATCAATAAGGGGTTTGAAGGAGCGTTATTAACTAGTTCTTGATTTGTCGACATTCTGGCGGCTCAATGATAATTTGCTTCTTTTGTAATGTGTTTTGTTAATATGGGTTGTGTGAGTGGGAGTTTTACCGTTTGACACCAAGGCAGTCCCCTTGATGGATTGTTATGCTTTCTAAAGCACTTTTGAAATTATTGGATGTACTAACATGGCTAAACTCTCAGTTGAAAATCTTGATGTTAAAGGGAAAAAAGTTCTGGTTCGATGCGACTTCAATGTTCCGTTGGACGATTCTCAAAACATTACGGATGATGCGCGGATTACGGGCGCTCTCCCAACAATCAAACACCTTATTGGCAAAGGCGCGAAAGTGATTCTTTGTTCTCATCTTGGGCGCCCCAAGGGTCAAGTCGTTCCGGCGATGTCGCTGGCACCCGTAGCAAAACGTCTTTCTGAATTGCTTGGTTTCAACGTACCACTGGCACCAGATTGCATTGGTGGCAACACGGAAATCATGGTTGGCAAGGTTCAAGATGGGGGCGTGTTACTTCTGGAAAACGTTCGTTTTCACAAAGAGGAAGACGAAAAGCCGAACAAAGAAACAAATGAGTTCAGCAATGCGCGCTGGGAATTCACCAAAAAATTAGCCTCATTGGCTCAAGTTTATGTGAACGATGCTTTTGGCACAGCCCACCGCGATCACGCATCCACTTGTGGTGTTACCCGCTATTTGAATCCCGCCGCTGCTGGTTTTTTGATTGATAAAGAGTTGAAGTATTTGAACGATGCACTGGAAACACCCAAGCGCCCCTTGGTTGCGATTCTCGGGGGGTCAAAAGTAGGCTCTAAAATCGGTGTTATCCGTGCACTGTTAGGCAAAGTTGATTACCTGATTATTGGCGGCGGAATGACATATACTTTTTTCAAGGCTCAGGGGAAAGAAATCGGCAAGTCCTTGTTTGATGAAGACTCCTACCCGGTTGCGCAAGAGTTGTTGAAGGAGTTTGAAAGTGCTAAAGCCGAAGTAGTATTGCCAGTTGACGTTCTTTTGACCGATGATTTCAAGCCCGGCGCTAACACAAAGACGGTTGATGTTGATCACATCGATTCAAACCTTGAAGGCGTTGATATTGGCGTAAAAACGATTGCTCATGTGAAAGAAATCCTTGGCCTAGCGGGAACCGTTGTTTGGAACGGGCCGGTCGGTGTTTTTGAAATTGAAGACTTCGCCCGGGGCACTCGCGAGATTGCGGAATTCATCGCTTCTCGCCCTCAGCTGATTAGCATTATCGGCGGCGGTGATACAGCCTCTGCCGTTGCTCAGTATAATTTGGTGGATAAAATGAGCCACGTTTCCACTGGTGGCGGTGCAAGCTTGGAATTCCTTGAAGGCGTAAAGCTGCCGGGTATTGAGGCGTTGAACGAGGCCTAAACCCGCCCCTTATTCCTGTTGGAATTCGGAAAAATAAAAGCCCCCATGCAAACAGTCGCGAATGGTCGTGCTGCTGAGTGCAAGGGGGTTTAGTTTTGGGAAAGAGTTTTGCAACGCATACATCATTCAACACCAAGGAGAATCATTCACGTGCAAAAAATCATGGCAAACCTTCGATGGTTTATCACAAAAACAATTCATGTTAGCACCGTGTTTGGTATTCCGATTCATGTTCACTTGTTGCTGCTTTTATTTTTGCCGTTATTTGCATTGGATTTTATCAATGTTTCCATGGGTTTCGGCACGCTCTTAACTAGCCTTTTATTTGCGGTAACATTTATTGGAATCCTGTACATCTCCGTTTTGCTGCACGAGCTTGGGCATGCTTGGGGAAACCATTTGGTAGGTGGGCAAACTCATCAAATCATCCTTTTGCCAATTGGCGGCGTTGCAATTGGAAGCGGCTCTGATCGTTCTCCTAAAACAGAATTCCTGGTTGTTGCGCTTGGCCCTGCGGTCAGTGTGTTGCTGGCCCTTGTAGGTTACTTGTCCTATTACATTGTGAAAATCAGCTTGGATCTATCGGGCTTTACTCCTCAGAATTCGTTCGTTACTGGCGTGATATTTTACATCACTGTGTTCACTTTCACCGTGGGTTCATTGAATACGGCGCTCGCCCTCTTCAACCTGTTGGTGCCAATCTTTCCCATGGATTCCGCGCGGCTTTTGCGGTCGGGTTTCTCGATGAAGTACAACCCCCAAATTGTTACGCGGTGGGTTACAAAACTGGGGATTGGCCTAGCGATTTTCATCATTTTTCTTTGGCTAACGGGTATTCGCCTTCCCATTCCGTATATTGGTCAAGGTACACTTTGGCTTAGCATTATTGCCTTCTTGGGAATTCAAGCTTGCTTGATGGAGCAACAACGGTTGGCTTATGGTGATACCTATTCCGCTCAGGATAATTGGGGCGGGCGCACGGTGTATTATGATTCTGATGCAATGTCCCTTGCGCGCCGGCGTGCAGAAGCAGAACTAGGCTCGCTGGGGTTTTTAGTCTCAATGTTTAGTCGTCGCAAAGGGTCGTCAGTAAAAGGCAAGAAACCTATTTCAACGATTCGCCGCAGCGAGCGGGTTGAAAACATTAGCCAAGCTAAGATTATAGATTTGAGCGACGATATTGACCCTGCCTCGGTTTCCGACGTAGAGTTGTTGAAGAAAATGATGAAACAGGCGGCGAACAATGAGGATTTCCCCAGGGCGGGTGAAATCCAAAATAGAATCAATCAGTTGTTGAAAAAATCAGAGTGAACTCAACCCATCTGTTTGGGCTTTGTAAAAAATCACTTTGATTGCACAAGTTGCAATTGAACTTTTCGGCGTTCAGCGTTGCTTCGTACGTAGATGTAAAATTTTCCAATTTGCTCGTGGAATTTATAACCTGCGGAAATTGCCGTCAGCATTTCATCCGTCCACCCAGTCATGGGGTTGAACTGGCGGCCGTCGTTGTTGGACTCAGCTTTAATGATCGGCGCCGTGAGAATGATCATGTCGTATTTTTGTTCTGTGATTGTGCGTAAGAATGGTTCTTGATTCCAGCGGTTTTCTTTCGCTAGTTGTGCCATAATAAACGGTTGGTAGAAGACCTCCTTATTGGTGTAAATCAGGAATGTGGGATCATCGGAAAGTACAGGCCCATCCGTTTGTGCAACCTGCGAGTGAACATAGGTATAGGCTTTGTCTGACGGGGGAATGGGTACCAGATTCATTGTAATGGGGGAACCACCACCAAAAAAGCGCTCTCGGGGAACGAACACGGAAACGCCGTGCGCCACTAAGCAGAAGTAAAGCACTGCCAAGGAGCCGATAAGGAGTTGGTATTTCCGGGGGAATTCCCGCTGGTGGGGGAGCTCTTTGCAGATCAATCCAACAAGCAGGGCAATCAGCAGGCTAATCGCTAAGTGGAATTCCAAAAAGTAATTTACAGCAGAGCCAACTTTAGCCGCGCTGACGGTTGAAACAAGGGCGAAAATTGTGAAGTATACCACCATTGGCAACGCGCGGGAACGGGGCCGATGCGTTGCGGGATCAATCTCCAACGGTGCTTTACCGCGAACGCGTTTCAGAATGATTGCTGAAACGAATGCCACAGGAATTGTAATGTAAATCACCGGCGTGAAAACAAACTCACCGAAGGAGAGAAACCGCAGAAACGCATCAAAATCAAATTTGTTTTGGTTGTACTCCACCAAGTGAAGCCAAAGCTGACCGCTTGTTTGCTGGTTCCATAGATACAACATAAAGCCACAAATCGCCGAAGTGCCCGCCGCTAATATGAGGGCGAGTTTTTTCTCGTTCAACCAAAGCAATCCAAAAAAAGCCGCTGCCGGTGCAACTACTTGGGTTTGCTTTGTAAGAAAGGCCAAGCTGAAGAAAATACACCCCAAAAATATGCCGAGAAAACGATGTTTATTTGCAACAGCCGCAAGCCCTGCTAAGCCAAAAGCAATGGCAGGAATATCAACCCGGGCATATGCAACCCAATCGCGAAATCCGTAGTACCCCAAGAATAAAAATGCCGCCAAAAGCCCCGGGTAAACGGAGCCTGATTCCTCGTACAGGAAGGCCAACAGCACGGCAAAGATCAATGTTGCGGAAAGAAAAATCAGAAATCGGCCGAGCGGCAACGAGGGCTGTTGAACAGGAAATAACGAACTGATTGCCGCAGGATAAATGGGCGGGTAATTACCCACCAAAAATGGTGCTTCCGATACGGGTTGGTAGATTGATTCACCGCGCGCAATCAGTAGGGCTTGGTTCAGCAAAAATCCCTCTTCACGATCTAGAGTGTAATCAAAATGAATGGCATCAGAGGAGCGTTGCAAAGATACACTTAGGCCCGGATACAGAAGAATTAAGATGGGAATCAGGATTAAATAACAAAGCGGCGTTGTTTGGTAAATTTGCTGCCAAATGTTTGGCTTTTTAGAGCCCGGAAGCCGCGGGGGTTTTTGCAGTGGTCTGCCATGGGATGGAACAAGTTCATCTTCCCTGATAACATCCACGGGTATTGCCGAGGGGGATTCCTCCGGATATGCGGGAACCAGTTCACCCTTGTTGGGATGTTGATTGGGTTGATTAGGCTCAGCATTTTCAGGAAGGTTCATCGGCTAGCTTTGGGTGAAAGTTGGTCAAGTTGGCGGGCAATTGCGGAAACGATTGGCTCCGCGGTAAGAGCTTGCATGCAGGAAGGATTTACTGTGCACGTTTTTAAGTAACATGGTGAACACGCATAATCTGTGACCCATTTTTCTCCTCGACCAAATAAAGCAATTTCCTGCTCACATGTGGGGCCAAAAAATGCCACAACCCGTTTTTTCAAGGCAATTGCCACGTGCATCGCTAAACTATCGGAGCTGAGCACAACATCGCAAAAGGAAACCCAAGCAAAAAAATCAGCCAAGCTGTTGTTTGTACCCGTACACAAAAAGCGTTCGGGGTAAAGGGGTGCAAGCTCTTGGCGTAAGCTTTCGTTTAGCTCGGCTTCTCGCGGCCCACCGAGTAGAAAAACGACTGCCCCTGTTGTTTCAATCAGCTGGTGAATGGAATCTAAAATGCCGTTGCGCGTCCAAGCTTTTGTTAGAAATGCTTCACCGCAACCTGTATTGATTCCAACAATCGGGGTGTTTTGCAGAATGATGGTTTGCCGTAATTTCTCATTAACCGCACCTACGGATTCTGGAGAAAGGCTGAGTTCGTATTCTTGCCCTTCGTAGGGGAGTTCGGCAATTTGGTATAAAATCTCGGGATGTGTATTTCTGTTCTGCTTGTACTTCAGCTCATTTGAAAGCCCAAGCCGAAAGGCGTACAGGCTTCCATCGTTCCAAATGGTTGCATTACCGTGTTTTGTCGGAGCAAAGCCTTGCTTGGTATTGGCTTTCAATTTCCCAGAAAGTGCCAGCGCGTGGGGTTCTTTATCCAAACACAATAAAAGATCAAAGTCTTTTGCTTCAACTTCCAGCACTGCTTCTGCGCCAAACTCCAGAACTCGATCCACCAAGGAATCGTGCACCACCTCAGCGGAGCCCGGGTTTGTAAGCCAAGTAATGGTGCTTTGCGGGTAGGCTTTTTTCAGGCCCGGAAGCAACGACTTCGTACGCAAAACGTCCCCCATGGCACCCAGCTTGATGATCAGGATTTCCACCCCCCGGGGTGCGTAATGCGAACAGTTTGGGCAGCCAAGGGATTTACCACACGGTTTATACCCTGAAAAATAGCGGCAATCAAACTTGATCTCAGAAAGGGGGAGTTGGTCAAAATTAGTCAATTTAGCAAGCGTCTCAAAAAAAGGAAGTTTCAGTGGTCATGATTCCATTGACGAGTTTCATCCTTTCATAGTCAATGTGATGCAACGATAATACTGAACGATACAAACGATTCCTCCCGTTCAGTCTAGGAGTCAACCTCCGTGCTTGATGTAACAGAAATGCTAAGAATTGCCGTGGATAACGGCGCATCGGATCTCCACCTTGCCGTTGGGCGCCCGCCCGTGATGCGTGTTCACGGTGCGCTACAAGATCTGGAGCACCCACCGCTTTCCTCGGCTGATACGCGCCGCCTTGTTTTCGGGATTCTGACCGATATTCAAAAGCAGAAGTTTGAGGAGAACAAAGACCTCGATTTTTCCTTGAGCATCACCAATGTTGCCCGTTTTCGAGTAAACGCCCACTTTCAGCGTGGTTCCGTTGCCGCTGCATTTAGAACGATTCCGCAACAGATTATGACGTTTGAGGAGCTTGGGCTTCCCACGAAAGTTCTTACAATTTTAGCCCGCCGGCCAAACGGCTTAACCCTTGTTACCGGCCCCACGGGTTCTGGAAAATCGACCACTCTTGCCGCCATGATTGACATGATCAACCGCGAGCGCCCGGATCATATTATTACCGCTGAAGATCCTATTGAATACATCCACCCTCACAAGCGCTGTTTAGTGGAGCAGCGGGAAGTAAACGAAGATACAGCCTCATTTTCAGCAGCACTAAAGTACTCCCTGCGGCAAGATCCCGACGTTATTCTAGTAGGGGAAATGCGGGATTTGGAAACAATTTCCGCCGCAGTGACCGCCGCAGAAACCGGCCACTTGGTCTTTTCCACTCTTCACACGGTGGACGTGGTTCAAACCGTTGACCGCGTGATTGACGTTTTCCCCCCCCACCAGCAGGAGCAAATCCGGATTATGCTTGCCGGCGTCATCGAAGGCATTGTGTGCCAACGTTTGCTTGCAACAATCAAACCCGGGCGAGTTGCCGCGCTGGAAATACTAGTAGGAACCGACGCCGTTAGAAACATGATTCGCGAAGGGAAAACCCACCAAGTATTGGGCTTTATGGAAGCAGGCTCCAAATACGGCATGCAGACGATGGACCGCTGTATAACCGATCTTTGCCGCCGCAGAATTATTGATCGCGAAGTTGCCCTTCTCAACGCTAAAAAGCCTGACGAAATGCGCCGTCAACTCGGCTTAGGGGGAACAACCATTGATCCTACCGGGAATTCCGATCGTAAAACATTAGGAAGCGCAATGCCCACCTTGCAGTAAAACGGACTTTTGGGATGGAACCGAACAACCGCTACAAAACGACGACAATAATTCGACGAAACCAAGCCACACACGGTGTTGTGTGGCTTTTTTTCGTGATTTCACTTTTGATCAGCACTGCGAACTTTGCCGATGATGTTATCCTGGACGACGGCTTGGAATACCGCTCTGTTCTGGTTCATTCCTTCAACCGCTTTCCCGATGGCGGGGTGTTTGTTGTCCGCGTGCAAGATCCCTCCGGTGCTCCTGCTACGGATCATCCCATCGAGGAAGAACGGGTACGCGTCATTCGCTTTCAAGATCCAGAATTCAACGCTCAAGAGGGTGTAAGGGTTTACCGTAAAGCGAATATACGCCTCATCAACGGTGAAATTTTACAAGATTTAAGTCTGAGTTCCCTTCGGTTTCAGAACGATTCACTCGTGCTTACAACAAAACCCGGAACTACTTTTCCTCACAATCAATCGCAAATTATGCCGTTCAGCGAAGTTCATGAAATGCTTCTCAGCATTCGTGATTACTTGCCTTCCATGGAAATTGCCCCTGCCAGTTCTGCCCTTTCAACCCCAAATCCCATTGCAGAACCCACCCCAGATGACTTACTTGATGCGGAACAACCCCTCGGAACTCAACTCCTAGGGGGCGGAGATTATGTTGGGGAAGAAATCATTCCCGACTTAAGTTCCGCTTCAAACAACAACGCCAACGATTATGAGTACGAATTCGACCTAGAGGACGACTCCGGCAGTTGGGGCCGTTCAAACCGAGGCAGCAGTTGGTTTATCATCCCAGTCATCGGCGCCGGTGTGGGCTTTATTTCGCTCATTGTTTACCTATTAGTAACATCCATTTTTGGCGGAATTTACCTCTTTATTGCCTCCCGAGTTGAAGGCGTGAACGACTTCCCCCTTTGGAAATCCTTTATCGCCGCCGGCGCATTGGCGGTTTTCCCAATGATTTCCTTCCTGCTTTGCGCCAAGTTTATTCCCTATTTTGGCTTCGCGATTGGCCTTCTCACAATCTACGGCATTGCCCGAGCCATTGTTATGGGTGCCATGGAAATCATGGAAGAAAAAGCCGAGGGCGTTCTTTGGACGTTTATGCTGGTGCAAATCCTTGTTTTCTTTCTTTCCACCAGTTACCTTTGAGTCTTCCACAACTTCCAAAACCCAATTGCATCCGCTGTTTCTTGAACATCGTGGGTGCGGATGATTTTTGCACCCCCCTCAATGCAAGCAAGCGTTGCGGCTAGGCTTCCCGCAAGCCGTTCCTGGGGTGCTTCACGGTTCAAAAGTTTTCCGATAAACGACTTTCTTGAAACAGAAACCAGCAGCGGAAATCCAAGTTCAGCCAATAACGGAAGCTCCTGGCAAAGGGCCAAATCAACTTCAAACCACGGTAAACCAGTGTTACGAAAGAATCCAATTCCCGGATCTAGAATGATTCTACTGTCATGAATACCTGCTTGACGCGCCCGCTCTAAGCAGCCTTGAAGCAACGTCATCACAAGCCGCTCCGGGCGTTGATTGTTCATTACACCCTTCAACTGCGATTCATTTGCCATCAGCACCACGTCGGCCTTTGCCTCCACGGCTAAGTTGCCTAATTCCAAGCATTGAAAAAGGCCGTGCACATCATTCAACACGTTTGCCCCAGCGGTAAACGCCGCAACCGCTGGGTCTTTACGTGACGTATCGGCGGAAATCATGATTTCCGGAAACTCTCTCCTCAAAGCAGAAACCGCCCAAGCCATCCGTTTTGCTTCTTCCGCCTCGGGTATTTGGGTTTCCTTGTAAGGCGCCGTGGACATTGCCCCCACATCCAATAGATCGGCCCCATTTTGAACGGCTTTTCCCGCCGAAGCCAGCAAAGCAGATTCATCTTTAGAGACCGAGCCTTTGTAAAACGATTCAGGGCTAACATTCAGAATCGCCATAATCAGCGGCCTATGCTTGCGCTTGAAAGTTTCAGCCAACGTTGAATTCGCAGAATCACCAGAATCGCCGGAACTGCTGTCAACGGCTGGGTAAGTGTGATTGGTAATACTCATGGGGCGTTTTTCCTGTGAATAAACTGTGGGGTAGTTGTGGAATAACTGTGCAAAAGCCAGCTTTTTTGTGAATATCTTGTGAGGTAATTCAGTTTCTAAAAAAAACAAGAAGTGGGCTTGCCTAAATCATTCCAAAGAAGGCAATTTCTCCCTCCGGTTCAATGCAGTCGCAATTTCAAAAGGGCAACGCGCGTAAATGGCCACAGCACCAAAATCAGAATCAAGCAAATCTCCCGACAGGCTTACTACGCTTCCTCATAATATTGAGGCGGAAAAAAAAGTCCTGGGTTCCATGCTGCTGGATCGTGAAGTCATTCCCGAGGTCGATCGCCTTCTCACGCCCGAGGATTTTTTTCAACCCGCCCACCAAACAATCTACCGCCATTTAGCTGATCTTTATAACGATAATAAACCCAGCGATTTAACCCTGCTGATTGATTCCCTTCAAAAGCAAAATCAACTGGACGACGTTGGCGGTTACCTTTACATCGCAACGCTGGAGACCCACGTTTTCTCCTCCAGTGCAGCCGTGGAAAACGCCCAACTTGTTCAGGATAAAGCCACACTTCGGCGCCTGATTCAAGCAGCAGATCACATTATTCGTGAAGCGCAGGCCGAATCTGACCCCATTGCTGACATCATTGAAAACGCCGAAGGGGAAATCTACAAGGTAAACCGCACCAACCAAACCGGCGGGTTTGAGCCAATCAACAAGCTCATGACCGAATCCCTAGGGGAAATTCTACACCTTTACGAAACCAAGCAATCCAAAACTGGCTTGAAAACCCACTTCATTGAACTCGATAAAATTCTCGGCGGGTTCGATAATACTGCCCTCGTGATTCTCGCCGCTCGCCCCTCCATGGGGAAAACGGCGTTTGCTATCAACCTTGTCCGCAACGTGGCCTTCTACGCTCAAAAGCCCGTTGCCGTTTTCTCCCTTGAAATGGGCGCCGAACAGCTCAACATGCGGATTTTATCAGGTTATTCTGGCGTTTCCAGCCAGAAAATTATGCAGGGGAAGATTTCCGATGTGGAGTGGGAAAAAATCCGCGAAACTGCCTCCCTGATGATGGAACTCCCCATCTTTATTGATGACACACCCTCCATTTCCATCATGCAGCTGCGCAGCCGAGCCCGCCGGTTGCAGGCGCAGTACAAAAACTTGGGCCTAATCGTGGTGGATTATCTTCAGCTTATGCAGGGGAGCAGCAGCAAGCGCGAACAAAACCGCCAGCAAGAAGTCGCGGAAATATCCCGCGGTCTCAAGGGGTTAGCAAAAGAGCTCCGCGTACCCGTTCTTGCCCTAAGCCAGTTATCCCGTAACATTGAGCAACGCGCCGGGAAAGATAAACCAGCTGAACCTCAACTGAGCGACTTACGCGAATCTGGATCAATTGAGCAAGATGCTGATATTGTGATGTTTGTGCACCGCGAACGTAAGGAACTAGAGCGCGATGAAAACGGCCTACCCATGAACAAAAACCAAAGTATACCTGCATCCATTATTGTGGGCAAAAACCGAAACGGCCCCATCGGCAGGGCAGAGATGATCTTTATTCCGTCGCAAACGCGCTTCGCTGATTTGGGCGATGAAA
>DAIOTT010000048.1:1277-9877 GCA_036751885.1 Candidatus Sumerlaeota bacterium | reverse complement strand
AAGCATTAGCGCCAAGTTTTATTACTTGGCGCGACCTAAGGTTTTAGGAGTTATTCCGCTCAGGAATTTCCTAAAATCGCCTTAATCTTAGTTTCTCCAAGCTCCGCTTCAGTTTTTTCACGTTTTTCGTCCAACTCATCTAACGTTTCTTCCAAAGCATTGATCTTCTTTTCCGTCGCTGATTTAGCTTTAGCTGTTCCTATTGCTTGAGGGCTTAACCGCTCGTCCGGAAAAAATGGGACGGGCGTGTAGCTTCTCATGGCATAACCACAGAGTAAGCCGACAGCAAAAATACCGCTTCCGACTAATACCATGTTGCGGATGGGTGAACTTTTGGTTGAGGCGCGTTTAGATGCAGGTGATCGTTTTGCCAAGATTAAATAATTCCTAATCAACGTTACGTTGAAGTATCATTCTCGGCTTCACTAAACACCGTCAAAATAAAAATCAATCCCAAACGCAAAGATTCTTACCGGAGTGGAAAACATCATGAAAACCCTTTCAAACTCTTTGATTCGACTTGACGGCTTTGCGATTGCAGAAAACGGTAGTGAAAAGGCATTGCGCCAGCATGGATTTGAGGGGAAATGCTGAATAGATTCCATTGTCTTACTAGTGAAAACTTCCTCGGAGGACGTTATAACTCTATTATGAACACTCAGAATACATCCAATCACCGTGCTTTCACGCTGATCGAACTACTCATTGTCGTCGCCATTATCGCAATTTTGGCCTCAATCGCCGTGCCCAACTTTCTGGAAGCACAGGTAAGAGCAAAAGTCGCTGCAACCAAAGCTGACATGCGCACCATGGCCACCGCTCTTGAACTTTACGCGATTGATCACAACACGTATCCCTTAAGAACCGGATCTCAAGATGTAAACACAACGTCTTTCCCAGTTTTTCCTGATGCTACATTCCGCCTTGAAGATATGAGAGTCTTGACTACTCCCATTTCCTACATCGGCTCCCTGCCGAGGGATATTTTTGAATCAACAATATCAGATCCGGGTATTCCTAATTGGAATACCGAGGATAATCTGATTGATTATTGGCCCTCATTGTACGTTCACGAAATTATTCACCGAGCAGACTTAATAAATAACACAACCTATAGCTCGTCTATTCCTTGGATGCTAGTTAGCGTTGGCCCAGACGGAAGAATGGGCCATGAACGAGCTTCAAACAAACTCCCGAAATATAGTAATCTTCAGATAGATTACAGGTCTGAATACGATGCCACAAACGGCACTACCTCTCGTGGAAACATTTACCGACTTCGAGTGCAAGAAAACCCACAGCAATTTTTAAATAATCTTAACTATTTCGACTGATTTTACATCACTTATCAGGATCAACTAATGAAAATAAGAGTCTTACTCACATCTCTCTTCCTCTTCGCTGTGAGCAGCGTTGAGAGTGCTGTCACCGTTCCGATGACCGTTGAGGATTTATACGCAACATCCAAAAACGTGATTCACGGGGAAGTTGTGGAACAGCGAACAACTTCCTATAAAAATCAGATTTTCACCATCTGTACAATCGCCGTTGAAGACAACTTCAAGGGCGAAAAAACAGCCTCTGAATTGGATGTGATTTATGTGGGCGGGAATATTGGACCCCTCAGCGGGATGGCTGCCGGCATGGCAACCCTTACTCGCGGTGAAGAAGTGATTGTGTTTTTGAGCGATAAACCGCTGGAAAACGCTGATAAAACTAACCAGAACTTTGATCCAGAATCTCCTTTCATCACCCACCCCATGATCATGGGGGGAATGCAAGGAAAGTTCAAAGTAAAGCGAATCGTTGAAGAAGAAAAAATAGGGAACAAAACCGTTCAAACTGAGAAAACTGCTGTTGTTCGTGGGGGAAATGCCAACACTGCAAAAACAACTGGCGCCCCTTCTCTTGAGGCATTTACGCAAACTCTGCGCACGCTTGAAGCACGCATGAATAACAAATCAAACCAAAAAACAAAATCTTTTCCTTTCATTGGTGAGGTGCAAACGATTGATCGCCAAAAGGATTTAGCCTCCATCCGCCGGTTCGATCCTGAGCACATCATCATTGCTGACAAATACGCTGAAAGCCTGAAAGCTAAAGAAGCGGCAGAAAAAGTCTCCTCAGCGCCTGCCACAAACAAATCAACAACTCAAGCATCCGCTGCACCCATTACGCACGCCATAAAAATGGAAAAGGTGGATTCTGAATGAACCCCAAAAATCCGAATCAACAACTTACGTTATCCAAAAGGTTAGGCATGAAACTCCCCGCCCTTATTATTCCTTCGCTTGTTGCTGCATTTCTAGCAACAAGTTCATCTTTAATACAAGCAGGTATGGTGACACACGCCGTTCAGCTTAGTGTTGGCGAAGATGAAACAGATCCCAGCGACGACATCCTAGGGTTTGCGCCGATCAAATGGGCCAGCGAGTCGCTCAGCAATGGTGGGCTTCCGGTTTATATTTATCGCAATCAATTTCAGTTAGCGGGCCAACAAGTTCTGCCGCACTTCAACATTCAGAATGAGTATGAATTAGGGTTTGATTCAGATAGTTTAATCTTCTCTGCGTTGTCTCGCTCCATTGCCCGGTGGAATGATATTGATGGTTCTGATTTCCAGTTTGGCAATGCAATCTACAGTGATTTTGCTCCAAGGCTCGATCCCATAAACCAGCCCTTCGGCCCTCAAGGGGCTGGTCTTGATCGCCTTAATTTGATCACGTTCAATGATCAAAATTTCAACGGCTCTCAAACCGCCGTTGTTTATTTCCCAGTCTATTTTTACGTCAACCAAGAGCTGGACTTAGGCTCTGCCTCGTCAATCGTTGATTTCCCACAACTAACTATCAATTTCGTTGATGGTGGCTCAGCGGACGTTGCGACTCTAGAAGATAATATTGGTGATCTTTCCCTTTCTCTTCCCCGGCGCTTGTACAAGGCGGGCGAAATTATTGATGCCGACATCATCTTTACCACAAACGTTACGGGCCGCGACGAAAATGGGTATTGGATTTTACCTGAAAATGAAGGCGATATCAATCAGCTTCAGCCCCCCCAAACGTCTAGCTCATTACTAGGTGAATATGATATTGAAGCGCTTTTCACCAGTGCTGTTGGGCGTTTGGCTGGCTTAGACCAATCACAACTCTACGAATCCACTCTTGCGCCTGTTTACATTACTGGCACTGAGGATTTGGATGGTATTGTTGCCAATTCTGATCTCTTCCTAACAAATCCCTTTGAGTACCGCACGCTTGAATTAGACGACGAAATCACCATGGTAATGGCCTATCCCGATGGTAATGCCTCCAACCGTGGTATCTCAGGGCAGCTGCTTGACGGCGCGGCGTTTGACGGCATATTTTCTGACGGTGAGGGCATTGTTGAATCATCTGAGGAGGGTATTCCCCCTATCGGAATTCCCCTTCAATCCATTTTCATCGCTCGCCCATTGGGTGCTGGTGAGCCGATCACGTTGGATGTATTGGCCCTCAATTTCCAAACACGCGAGAACTTCGTTAATTTTGAGGAGCTCAATGAAGGCCCCATGAAGCTTGTTGCTTCAACTTTCACCGGGTTGCCCATCATTGTATCTCGTGGGCCAAATACGCCAATCTTCGAAATCACCGGCACAAACGGCGCCAACGGGAATTACTCCTTCCCTGGTCTGCCGGGCCGTTCCAATTGGTATGTCATCGCCAATACTCCTTCCGCATTACCTTCATCGTTCAATGATGCAGCAACATTTGATGATTTGTTTGATTCCACCGCGGTTGGGAATTTATTTGGTAACCTTGCTACTCCGGCTATATCCACGACGATTGAGGGTGATTTTGAACCTGAATTTTTCGGTGGCGTTATAAATCCCGCTTTGCGTTATGGCCGCGGCAATCTTGGAAACGGTGTGATTGATTTACAAGACGACGACGCAACATCCATCCGAAACAGTTTTGCGGAAATATCAATTCTTGAATCAGTGAATGCTCCTGGGCCGATTGACCCCGAAAATGACACTAGAGACGCTTCAGAAATTGAACCTAACGGTGAATTTTATGCCCAAATTGCTGGAGGGATGATCTACCTCAACCCAGGCAATGGGGGCCAAAAAACCATTGTTCGGCTAATCCGCGAGTCCGACGGAACGATCTTCGACTTCAACAACTCTGGGCGTGGTTTTGGCGGTGAGCCAGGCACGATTGTCACTGAAGACGACGACCTCAATATTTATGAAATTCAATACACTCTTTCTGATAAGCTGCGAAACCCTATTGGGATTCTTACGCAAACGATTGAAATCGCTTCCTTTCCTGAATTCAACGCAATCCCAGAGGATCAGCGTTCACTCAAGCGCGGATTTAAAGTCACCTACGATTTTGAAAATATTTCGGGTGAAGATTATTCCTTTGGCATGGCGCAATTATACGATCCCGTTGTTGGATTCAGAACGAACGGCGTTTTAGATTACGTCCCCATTTTTTTAAATGGTACAAAAGAGACCCGAAGTACAGGCTACGGACGGCCTAACGAGGCATCGATTCCTCAATCCGTTGATTGGTTTGAATCACAATTTGTTCCCTACTTTCAATTCTCCATCCTCACAAACATACCAGAGAGCGATCTTACCGTTCCCGATCGTTTAATGACGGTAAACGTTCGTCGGGCAAGAATTCAAAACAATTTGTGGACGATCACACCCGGCGAAAACCTTGCGAGTATCTTGCTTGGCGAAGATAACGAAAATGAAAACGTGGCCGATCCCGGCATTCTTCTTCGTTACGAACCTACTCTGGTTCCCAATGCTTCCACTAGAACGATTGTCTCTGGCGGCACGTACATTGTTGATCCTAACGTATCCGATGAAAGCGCTCGCCTTCTTCGCGATGTGGAAAATGGTTTTGAACCCACGGACCCCCTTTTCGATACGTTTGCTGATAACCGGTTTATCGGTTTCCCTCTTGATACAGCAACAAGCCCCACAATCACCAACGTAAATATTATTACGAATACTGGCGATATTGATGCGATTTTGGGTGAGGATGATTTAGATTCGGACGGCGACGGCATTATTGATGTTGCTGATAACTGCCCGTTTAACTCCAATCCTGATCAGCTGGACTCCAATAATGATGGCATCGGCGATATTTGTGATGATGACTTTGATAACGACGGTATCATTGATGCTCTTGACAACTGCCCGTTTATTCCGAACCCCGATCAAAGTGATGTGGACGGCGACGGCATCGGCGATGTTTGTGATGCAGATTCTGATAACGACGGCATCAACGACATCTTCGATAATTGCCCCTTCACTTTCAATCCTGACCAACTAGACTTTGACAATGACGGTGTGGGTGATGCCTGCGAGACGGATTTTGACGGCGACGGCATTCCCGATGAGATTGATAATTGCCCCTTCAACCCTAACCCAAGCCAGCTAGATACAGATGGTGACGGGATTGGCGATGCCTGCGATATTGATTTGGATGGCGACGGCGTAAATAACTCGGCCGATAATTGCCCAAATGTTCCAAACCCTCTTCAAGAGGATGCTGACGGAAATGGCATCGGTGATGTCTGCGAGGAGGGTATAGTACGTTTTGAAGAGCGTTCTCCCGCCTCGGTTCCCTTGAATATCGCTCAACTGCCGGCTGCAGATTTGTTTGTCAAAGCTGCCGCTGCTGGCGACCTAAACGGTGACGGCTACCCTGATCTTGTGATTGCAGTGAATGCCCTGAGTGATGGCAGCAGCTTGTCCAACAGAATTTATCTCAACGAAGGCGCCTCACGCCCCGGCTTTTTCCGCGATGTTACCTTCGGTGCGAATAACGTTGTCGGCGATCGAGACGACCGTCTTCCATTCAACAATTTTGTCACTGAACACATTCTCTTATTCGACTTCGATTTGGACGGCGATTTAGATATATTCTTCTCAAATTCAGATGGCCCGAATCAGCTTCTGATGAATATTGATGTGGATGACCCTTCGATAAATCCAAACCCAGATACAAATTCCCAAGGCGATGGCTTCTTTGTGGACGTCTCCGGTGAAGCACTTCCCGGTTTCCTGAATACCAAAGGGTCCATTTTCGAAGGCATTGGCGTCACTCAAACAACCCGCGCCAGAGCAGTAGACATCGATTCAGATGGTGATCTTGATCTGATTCTTGCTCACTTTGATGTGGCACCAGACCTTGCTAACAGCAGCTTCAATTTATTTACTCAACGAGACCCTGATTCGGGTGATATTCTTACGGTAAGTAATTCAACCTTTGGTAATCCAATTATTGGAGTTAGCGAACTAATTCTGATCAACCGCCGTGATGAGCTTGTTAGAAGATCACCTAATGGGGTTGGTACGGAACGCATCCCTCTTGGTACTCCCGATGCATTTATTGCATTTCAATCGGTCGATCAAGAATTAAGAGAATTAGTGCTGACAACCCAGCTAGATGAAACCCGCGGCGTTAATTTTAATGGTTTTTGGTTCCGTGATGACACACTAGGCGCCAACGGCATTGTTGAGGGCCTAGCATCGGTAGGTGATTTGTTTTTTGCTTCGGAAACTGCAACAATTCCACCAATTGCCAATTCACCGCTAGAAGCTATCGACCGGGATAGAATGCCAATTCTTCACACGGATTTTGTCCCAACTGATGACTCTGGAGACTTCGAAGGGGACTTTTCTCTTACCCTTGATTTAGCAGTTGGTCGCTTCTTCTTCGATTCAATTGGTATTGATTTTCGAGTCGCTGATGCCAGAACGGATATCAACTTCCCAATTTCAGGTTATTCTCCAGCTTATGGTAACCTAGATGTTAACAACGACGGTATTCCTGATGGGTATTTTCAAAATAGAAACTTCTCCTTTGATTTTTTCCATCCATCACTTGTTGGTCGCTTTGGAACAACCACAACTCCAGGTGGAGTGGATATTGGAGATGATATTAATCCCATTCCGGATTATTCTGCATCCATTGTAGCGGCTGACCTTTCAAGCATGGGGTATGCTGACTTTATTACGGTCTTCCAAAATGGTAATCTGACTGGATCAACGGGCGGAAATATTGGTATTTCAGTGCTCTCTACCTATGAAAGTTCTAGCCCTAGTATTCAACGTTCTCTTGCGGGCGAAGGATTTGGCGGGCGCTCTAGCGCATATTTTGAACTTGTTAGTTACGAAAGTTTATTTACTTTAGTTATTGAACTAATCGAAAATGACTTACTTACACAAACTTTCAGCCAAGTAGTAACTGATTTCGCACCAACATTCTTGGACTTTCAAGTGATAGGTGACACCACGATTGCTGATCCAATCACAAATCTATTCAATACAATCGGTCGGCCTACAAATATTGCTGCTGCTGATTTCACGCGGAACGGCGCTCCTGATTTGGTTTACTCAACAGATGCTAATGAGAATAGCCAATTCAACGTTGTAATCACAACAGGTGGGCAGATTGGTCTCCTACAAAACATTGATGGTAACGGACGTTCACCAAACAGCTGGCGTGAAGTTGGGCCGGGTTCTCTTGTACCTAATCCCCTACGAAACTACACGTTTGTGCTTCCTGTTGATGTTGATAATGACGGCGATATGGATCTCTTTGTGGGTCAAGCGGGAGGGCAACCTGCGCTGTATATCAATCAGTTGTACACTCCTACTCAAAAACCCAACTTAAGAATCGCAACTGATAAACCGATTTTCTACGACGCAACACGCGAAATGATTGAAGACTCTGTTGCTGAGGGCGTTGGTCCAGTTGGAAGTGATTTCATTGGCTATCGCGGGTTGGTTAGCAGCCTTGAAACTGCCGACATTGATTTTGACGGCGATATGGATATTGCGATTATTGCCGGGGCGAAGGAATCGAGTTTCGGGGATAGAAGCCATATTATTACCAACCGCGGTAATACTGGTATTGCGGGGATTTCCGTTTATCAACCTGCTGCTTCCGGCACTCCTTCAGGGCGGTTGCTCTCAAGTGCCTTCCCGAGTTTTGGTCTTGAATCGGAAACGCTTCCTGGTTCACGAGCTGAATTCTTCGACTTCGATAACGACGGCGATCAGGACTTGTTTGTTGCCTACTACGGCGCGCGCAACATGCTCTATGAAAACCGTGATGTTCGTGTGAATGATTTGTTTGCTGAAGATACAATCGGCTTAGCACCGGTATTTATCAATCCAGCCCTAGATTATGATGTGCGTGATCTTCGGCGCGCATCGGACTTCCCAACAGCTCAACTTGCGTTTGAGCGATTGGGTGATGGTGTTATGGAGCGCCGGCCTGATCGCCTGCCCGATATTTTGGGCGAGGCGTTGGAGCTTACAGCTGACATCGCTGTGGGTGATATCGATAATGACGGTGATTACGATGTTTACTATGCTAACTCCCTCGCAAACATCGGTGTTCCAAATACGATACTGATCAACGAAATCTCTCAAACAGATGAATCAAGTCCCGATTATTATGCATCTCGTCGATTTATTGAGGATTCAACAATTCTCCCTCAAGTATTCTTGCAAAGCATAGGTGAACTGGGAGTGCCTATTGATGATACAGTGGTTGCAATCTTCTTCGATGCTGATGGTGATGGTG
>DAIOTT010000048.1:0-1267 GCA_036751885.1 Candidatus Sumerlaeota bacterium | reverse complement strand
TGACATGGACTTATTGAATGGTAATAGACGTTCAATTGATTCTACATCTACCTCCGTTGACTTCATCTCTCACCCGACTCTCTACCTCAACCAAGGGGGCATTCAAGGCGGTGTCATCGGGGAGTTTAAAATTGCAGAATCCTTCCCTCCGATTGATCCACTAACGGGTGAAAAAGTCAGCATTCTACTTTCAAACTTAGTTGTGGCAGACTTTGGAAGACGCGCTGATATTTCGGAAGACTTGAATGGTGACGGCCGTGTAACTCAAAAAGAAATCCTGATTTTTGAGAATATGATCCGCTCGCTCAGCAAAAATGAGTTTGCTGGTTCTACCGTGCCTGTACTTGACCGAACAGACGACGATCAGGTTCAAGGCTATTACGTGAGCCCGGTTGTTACTTTGTTCCGTGAAGATGATACAACTTCCGTTGAACTCATCAAGCGCGCACCTCGTTACATTGATTTGAATGGAAACGGATTGTTCGATCAGTCTCTGGACATCATTATGGTGACTAGCCAAGGTCGCGATATTTACCTTCGCAGTTTGGGTGTTGATCCTGAGACAAATGAGCCACAATACGTTGTCTCTCCTGAATCATTTGCTTCTAACTACAATCTAAAAATCACAGATATTGATGTGGCGGATGTGGATTTGGATGGCTGGTTGGACTTGGGTGTAGCCTTCTCTCGTGATGAAAACAACCTTGCTAGTGCAGGTATCTTCGTAAACCTTGCCCGCCAAGCCAATGGTGATCCTAGTTCCCCTAATGAGCAGGATTCAGCATTATTCCAACTTACTAATAACGAAGTCCCCTATCCGTTGACGACTGCAATTGGCCTTACAGGTCCTGAAACCGGCTTCTTATCTGACAATCCAGAACCTTCACCGAGTGATCGCCATGGTAATGCCTCATCCATCTTGTTTGTTGATGTGGACAACGATTTGGACTTTGACATGATGGTTGGTGAGCTTGGCCGAAACAATGGTATCCAAACTTTAGGTGCTCTAAATAACTTCTACATCAACCGTGTAAACGGCGCTGGTTTCAATGCGCCGCTTAATCGGGAGCTGATTCGTGTTCCGAATGGGAATAACATTCCTGCTCCGGCGATTAGCATCAACACTGTGGCACCTAACACCGCTGCAATTGGCGTAACTCGTGACATTCGGATTTACGGGCAAGGCTTCAAAGGGGGCGCTGCGGTGAGCTTCGGCAGCGGCATCAGCCTTGTAACGCCTGCGATTGTTCGTTCTGAAAATGTGATT
>DAIOTT010000047.1:17084-21228 GCA_036751885.1 Candidatus Sumerlaeota bacterium | reverse complement strand
CCGGCTTCGGAAGTTCAGCATTGCGCAGTGTTTCTGCAGCAACTTCAGGTGGTACGGGATTAATGAAAAAACCTGAACCCCATTCAAATCCCGCAACCCTGCTCAGGGAAGGCAAAATCTCAATCCGCCAATGGCAATAAGGGCTTCGCGATTCATCCTCAGGCGTTGTACGGATGATCATATTGTAGGCAGGATCATTTAACGATGTTTTCAGTTTTTTAAGTGAGCCTTTTAGGATTTCCGCTAAATCTGTTACAGAACTCTTGTTGATGTCAGAGAACTGCTGCTGACGTTCCTTCAGCATGATTTGCATTTCAAACGGAAAGCGCGACGCGTAAGGGCAGAAGGAAATAAATTGGTCGTTTTCCATAATTACACGAACTTTATCCCGTTGTTCTTGGTGAATAATATCTAGGTAAACATTGCGCTCTTTATACTCGTAATACCGTTTTGCCCCCCATATTTCCTCCTGAACCGCAGAGGGTACAATCGGCAAGGCAATGATTTGGCTGTGCGGGTGCCAAAACGAGGCGCCAGATTGTATGCCGTAATTTTTGAACACCTGAATGTAGCGGAACCGAGGATCGCGTTTTAAGTCAACAGACCGATCCCGGTAAGCCCAGATTACTTCCTGCACCTGTTCTTCATCCATGTCTGGAAGTTGCTTTGTGGGGTCGGGACTTTCCACCACAACTTCGTGCCGGCCAACGCCGTTCATCATATCGTACATGCCTTCGCCGCGGCGAATCATTTCACCAGAGGAATCCAACGCGGGAAATTTATTGGGAATAACGCGTACCCACCAGCCGGGAGTATTTGGTTTTGTACCAGTAGGACGATAGGCTAAAACTTCGCCAGGGGTTTCACTTTCGTTGCCCGGCAAGAAGGGATTATTTTCATCAATCGGGTTTTGGGGAGCAGAATGAACAAGAGATGCAGGGCGTTTTGCACGGTCTGTTGCAATGATAACCCAACGGCCCAGCACGGGGTCTTTTCTTAATTCAGGCATTCGAATCAAATTTCCTTTGTCTAAGTTTTGAGTTATTGTGAAGCTAGAACTGATCTTTTGAAAAAGGGCAACGATGAATCTAAATTTGATTTTCAATCCTAAAGGACTAACGGTTCTTTCTTTATTCGTTTGCGGCCTGCTATTGCCTTCCTGCGGAACCCGTGAGCCGAGTTTGAAAGCAGAAAAAGCATCCGTGCGACTTGCGGAAACAGCGGTGGGATTTGCTCATCACACGTTTAGCAATACAGACCTAAGAATAAAAGAATCAATTTACCCCAACGGGCCTATTGCTGCGGCAGTTGTATCTGTTTCACGGAATAATCTGGTGGTTTTTGAGAAAGCTTACGGGATTGACGGGGAAGGGAAGGTAATTAAACGGGAGGCGATTTTTGATGTTGCCTCACTAACGAAGCCCTTAGTAACTGCCAGCAGTGTTGCCTGGCTTGTGTGCGAAGGGAGAATTGACCTTTCAGAAAAAATCGCTGGGTACACGGTGGAAGAATGCCTGCGCCATGAAACCCGTTTGCCGGAAACAATTGATTGGAAAATCCTGAACGACCGTGATTTAAACTTAGGACTGTTGACGGAAATCCTAGTGGAGCTTCCGCCTCAAACAACCGCAGGGTACAGTAATGCAGCCTACGTTTTGCTTGGAGCGCTGGTAGAACAACGGGTCAATGAGTCCCTTGCCTCGGTTGCGGAACGCACGATTTTTTCCACTTTATCCATGAATTCCACCAGTTATTTGCCCAATAAAGATGGTGTTTACCTGCTGCCAAAATCAGAAGGCCCCAAGTTAATGGCAACCAAGGGTACAATCATTCCCTCTGCCAAAGACCAGGAGATTGGGCGCCCCTACGATCCGTTGGCCGATTTTATGGTTACATCACTGCAAAAAGCACCAGCCCACAGCGGTTTGTTTAGCTCCGCCAAGGATGTTTCCCGTTTTGCGCAGGGCCTTTTAAATCCGCCAACGGATGAGCTAAAATGCGTGGCAAATTTACTTTTGGATTCCACAACCGATCGGCAACGAACCCTAGGCTTTTACACGCGAGCAGATGGTACTTTGGAGCATACGGGCTTCACTGGGTGCATGGTATGGTTTGATTTAGAATCCAATACTACGATTACACTTCTTACAAACCAAACATTGAGTAATTCATCGGAAGAATGGCAGGATTTGCGGGAGGATGTTATTAGACTTATACAACGGGGTATAAACTAGTTATTTGAGACGTCAAGAAACATTGCAGAAGTTCAAATTTCAACGATTGACCATTCAATTCCTAAAATACTTGGTTGCTTTGGTACAAGTGCCAAGGTTTATACTCCCCTTGAATCTTCTGAACCGGTATGAATTGGGAATGGCATTGAATGAATTCCATTGATCGTAAGTTATTGTCTAGGTTGGAGCGTAAGGGGCTAATCACCTCACAAGAAAAAAGGGCTCTTGAACAACGATTTGAGCAGTGTCAGGGAACATTGTATCAAGAGCTGCTTCCCATGAATATTGTGAATGAACGGGAATTGGCGAAAAGTTACGCGCGCGCATGCGGACTTCCGTTTTTAGATATTCGCAGCATTGATCCAGAGTACTCTACAGTAAAGCTGCTAAGCCTTGAACAGCGGCAAAGCTTTCAGGCACTACCCATTGGTTTTGCCGAGGGAAAGCTGATCGTTGCCATTTGGGAAGCAACCGATGTGGTTCAGTTGGATCGTTTAGTGCGCTTTGTGGACGGGCATGAAGTGCAAGTTGTTCTAACATTAGCATCGGCCTTGAAGCATAATTTAGATCGTTTCTCCTTAGAGCAACTTGCTGAAAAGAAACACGGCGCCACAAAGCCTGCTACGGAAAATAAGCCGGAGTTGCAACCGGCGCAGCGGGCTGAAGAACCCAAACGGGACCAATCAGAGGAAACTACTTTTTCCAGCAGAAGAACCCGGTTTGAACATACTCTGCACCAAATGGAAACGTTGAATGAAAGCGAAGAGGATTCAACCCTTCACGGTGCGGAGACTGTTCTAGAAAATGAAGCAACCAAAACCCGCCGAGAGCTTGAGACAAGATTCAGCTTAACCAACTCAAAACGCTTACCACAATCCTCTGACGAAGTGACAAAGCTTGATTCCAACAGTTCTGCAAAATCCCTTGTCACGTTTATTCAACAAGCAACGCTCAACCGTGGGGAAGAATTGGAAATCAATGTTTCTCGACTGCAATCCATGGTTTGCCTTCGGCAGGAAGGAAGCTGGATTAAGCTTTCTGACTTGAAGTATAAAGAAGGCAAAATGATGATGGAGGAATTGCAGGAGCTTATGACTGTGGTTCAAACTAATCATCAGTCTTCCATCGGCACGATTGAATTTACTGATAAGGGCAAACGGCACAGAACAATTGTTCATCATGCAACGTTTCCAGATCGGGAGCACTTGCGAATATTATTTCCCGCAAATTTGGTTCTCCTTCAACGCCCTATACGCCTGCTGGGATTACAGCCCGAGCTCAAAGAACTTGTGGAACCCATTCTTACAGGCAATGCGAAGGGAATGTTGACGATTTCCTGCAGCGATGAAATTGCCCTTAGGCAAATGGTTGCATCCTTAGGTTTTTTCGCGAGTACAAATAATTGCCAAGTCGAGGTGGTTTCATGGTTACAGGGTTTAGCACTTCCTAAAACAAAAGATAGAGCAGCGTTGAACGCAGAGGAATTTGCGGGGTTCATTTCAGATTTAGCAACCACTAACCCGGGGGTATTAGCTTTCGCCCATGAAATTCCCGATACCAATAGTTTCGTGAAATTCTGTGAGCTGGAAACAAACAACGCAAAACTCGGCTCCTACCTTTCCAGAGACTTAAAATCAACGGCGGAGGTTTTAGAGAGCATTCAAACACACCTACAAGAAGGGCATTTACACCTGCATGTTTGGAGAATTCCTAAGCTTTGCCAAAACTGTAAGGAACTTGTTGCTACAGAGTCAGAATCCGTTTTTCCGGAATGGTTATACCCACTGGAGGAACACGATCTTCATGAATCACCGGGTTGCAAGGAATGCGGTTCACGGGGAACAAAGGGATCGGTTTGGGCCTCACAGCTTGTTCAACTGAAATCAGGCAAGTTAGAGCCGGTGATTAAT
>DAIOTT010000047.1:0-17074 GCA_036751885.1 Candidatus Sumerlaeota bacterium | reverse complement strand
ACTGCACTATGAAGGCAAGCACATCATGAATTTGGCTAAGCTCGACAAAGAGACTTTGCGCACACTAATTGCGGATGGTCTTATCAGTTTAGACGAAGTATTATTACAATTTTCAGCTCAAGAGTAATTATAATATGCGTCAGCGTTTCAAGCTAAGTTCAACATTCATCAAATCAACCCTGTTCATCCCCGTTGCGCTGGTAATGGGTGTTTTATTTCTTCCGAACGACGCCTACAATTTAGCGAAGGCACAAGCTGCAGATAAACCCGCCTCCCCAGCCGTTGTTGAAATAACACCTGCTACAGAAGAAGCCCATACCATGCGCAATCAGGACGAGATTACCAGCGGAACGTTATTGTTGCAAACAATGCCGAGGCAAGAAGGTGAAATTGATTTTGATTTATTGAGAACGACGACGCTGAACAGAACGCCGCCGCCGGTGTTTGATCCTGAGTTGGATCAGCTTGAAGGGAAAACGGTAAAGCTTCGCGGCTTTATGACGCCCTTTGATTCGCTAACAAATTTTGACACATTTATGGCCTTTCCCTTTGCTACGGGTTGCAATTTTTGCGCACCCCCTTCTCCCTTAGAGGTTGTTTTAGTAAGAATGAAAGAAAAAGGGCAAAAGTTTGTTCCCGAACCAATCGAGGTTGAGGGAACGCTAAGCCTTTGGCGAAAAGACAAAACGGACAACGCCCATAAATCTTTCCTGTATATCATGAACGATGCTAAAATAACAGTTTTATCGTTTGATGAATAAACCCCTAAAATCATCTGGGGTGATTGCATACGGCTGCTAAGCAGGCTTTTCGCATAAAGCAATCCACCGAGTTGATCCCTCGTTGAACGCTTCACCCGCGTAGGAACCAAATACGGCATTCAGCCGTAAACCCGCAGTCAACAGCATGGTTGTGAGCTCCTCACCGTTGTAAAGAGCAACGTCCTCCACAAATTCCCGTTGTACCGTTGAATCTAAAAATTGAATGCGCTTCACAACCCGCTTACCATCCGCGGAAAGCTGCTTTGTTGTGCGCAATCGGCCTAAAGTTTTGTGCACTTCAAGCTCTGTTGTAGGAATGTGTGTGATTTGAGTTTGCACCTTGGTTGCATTCAGAAAATCAAACAAGTACCAACCACCCGGCTTCAATATTCGGTGAACTTCTTGGAAAACCGCGGCGTTTTGCTCATCTTGATGAAAATAACCAAAGGCGGTGAACAAGTGCATTACGCCCCCAAAGGTGTTGCAGAAGAACGGATGCAACCGCATATCAGCGCGAACGTAGCGCGCGTGGCGACAAGGTTGGTTGTTTGCAGCGCGCAATAAATCTTCAGATAAATCAAGCCCAACAATTTTGTATCCTTTTTCACAAAAAACCTGACTATGGCGGCCCGCTCCGCAGCAAAGATCAAGGTAGTATTCACTAGTGGAAAGCTTGGCTTGATTGCTCAACAACTGAAAGATGAGTTGCGCCTCTTCCACGTTGCGGTGCGCATAGCGTTCAAGGTAGTCCGCCTGAAAGGCAGACTTATACCAAGGTTCTTGGTTTTCAGTTTCGGCGGTGGGTAATTTCATCAGAATCGCTTTTGTTAGCTTTAGAACGCTGCTTTACGATCAACATCAGGTACGGATAAATCGCATGAATTATGAGAAGATCATCCACGTGGAAAATGCAACGATGATCCGCGAGGGTCAGGTAATTCTCCAGTCTGTAAATTGGGAGGTAATGCCCAAAGAACATTGGGCAATTCTTGGAGCAAACGGCTCTGGAAAGACTTCGCTCTTAAAAATCATTACGGGCTACGAATGGCCGACTACAGGAAAAGTGCGGGTTTTAGGGGAAACATTTGGGGAGGTAAACTTGCACGAATTGCGCAAACGCATTGGCTGGGTCACAAGCTCACTTGGGCACCAGTGTAAGCCTGAGGATTCAGCGGGCGCAATTGCACTCTCCGGCTACGATGCCAGCATTGGGCTTTGGCGCGAGGATTTTACGGACGAAGAGTTTCGCCATGCGGCTGAAACGCTGCGCCGTGTGGGGGCTGATTCCATTGCAGACCGCCCGTGGGGGGTGCTTTCACAAGGTGAACGCCAAAGAACCCTGATTGCACGGGCGTTAATCAATCGGCCTTTGGTGCTCATTTTAGATGAACCCTGCGCAGGGCTTGATCCTTGGTCCCGGGAACTCCTTTTGAACGATTTGGAGGTTTTGGCTTCCACTGAAAATGCACCCACGATTTTATTTGTTACCCATCATTTTGAGGAACTTCGCCCCTATTTAACCAACACACTTGCCATAAAAGACGGACGAATTCTTCACCAAGGTAAAACGGAAGCGGTTTTGAGCAGCGATAAGCTTGAAGATTTATTTACTAAGCCGATGATTATCAAGAATACAGATCAGCGCTACAGCATTGAATGGAAGTGATTTGGCGCTTGTTGTTCGGCAATCAGCAATTTCCTGTTAAAGCAGAATGTAAGTTTTGTGGAACTACTGAAGCATTACCTGCGTTGGCGGATTACCTTTGCCGGCGCACCAACGGCAACACTGAAGGGCGGCAGCGACTTAGTAACAACGCTGTTTGCCCCGATGATACAACCATCGCCAATCGTCACACCTGAGCCAATGAAGACGCCTCGGCCAATCCAAACGTCCTTCCCGATTACAATGGGTTTTCCTGTAAAACCTTGTTGGTGAACCGGAATGTTGGGATCGGCAAACGTATGGTTTTGATCTCGCAGTGAAACGTATTCGCCGATTCGGGTATGATCGCCAATGGTAATACCGTAAGCCGCAACGAGGTGAGAACCAGTGTTGATGGAAACATTTGAACCGATGTTGATGGCTGATGGAGTTGTTGCGGAGATGAAAACGCCTTTGCCAATCATACAGTTTTTGCCGAGGGAAATATTTCCCGCAATGTTTCCGAATCGAACCGCCCCGTAAAACTTCGTGCCGCGCCCCACGGTTCTAAAATAGGCCCCCGGTAAGGCTTTATACCAAAACAGCAGGGCGCTGGAGTATAGATCGCGCTTTGCTCGCCAGAAGAGTTTAACCGTGAATGCCAGTGGGTTCATATGAAAAATGGATACTATTGCTACTTGGAATTTGATTATTAAGGAAGACCAACTTGAGGAAGAGCAAGCCAAGAGCGTTCTGAATCCATGGATAAAAGAATTGCCCCACTCAGTTATTCACCAAATGGGGCATTGTTGTCTTTTTGAGTTCAGGAGTTTTGAATTAATAGTTTACGTTTTGTTTTGCTTTTTCAAGGGCAGCCATTTTCATTTCTTCGCGCTGTTTAGGATCTTTCCAAGCTTTACGAATTTGCTCGGAGAGCGTATCAAACGGATCGAAGTAGAAGAAGAAACGCCCTTCTTTCACACTTGGGGCCGTGTAGATTGAAATTCCCGTTTCGCGGTCGTAGTGTTCAAAGCTGTGGATTGCGCGTTTACCGCCCCCTCCGGGAGCATCCACAACAAAGTTTGGCGTATTAAAGCCTGCGGTTGAACCGCGAACCCATTTTTCGCAATCGATTCCGTCTTGAAGGGTTGTTCGCAAGTCTTCCACACCGGAAACCATATCATGCATGTACACATAATAGGGGTGTACGTTGATGTAGCTAAGGCGTTTGACGAGCAACTTCATGATGTCTTTATCGTTGTTTACACCACGCTGGTATACGGCTTGGTTCCGGACGGTAATGCCGTCCTCAAAGCAGCGGCCCATGGCGCGTTGGCTAATTTCGGTACACTCATTGGGGTGGCTGAAGTGGGTGTGGATAACAACTTCTTTACGAAGTTTGCGGCCTTTTTCTACTGCATCGCGAACGGCACCGTACCACTCATGATCAGTGATCAGCTTCATGGGCATAATCGCTGGGCCCTTGGTTGCAATACGGATGCGGCGCACGTGGGGTATATCCAGCAAGGTTTCAAGAATTAGCTTCAAGCGGCTTGCACGCAGCATGTAGGCGTCCCCACCGCTTAGAACTATATCTTCAAGGTGAGGCTGAGAGCGGATGTAATCAAACATCATGGTGTAGCGCTTTTCATCCTGAGCAAGCTTTACTTTTTCAACGCCTTCTGTATCAAAACCAACGGCGTAGCTACGGGTGCAATAGCGGCAATATACGGGGCAAATATCCAACGCCAAGAAAAGTGCTTTGTCGTGATAACGGTGGGTAAGGCCTTTTACGGCGGAATCGTTTTGCTCGTTAAGCGTATCAAGATGGCTTTCCGGGTGGTCTTCTGTCACGCGGGAAAGCAGGGGGAGGAATTGCGTTCTTAGGGGATCAGAGTAGGGGCTTTCCCAGTCGATCAGGCTCATCACGTAGGGTGAAACGCGAACGGCCATGGGGGCTTTTTCAAAGCCTTTTTTTACGTCCTCATAGAACTCTTCAGTCACTAAATCCGAAAGCGTATCGAGAAGGGCTTTTACGGACGTAATGGAGTTTTTAAGTTGCCATTTGTGATCGAGGAACATTTCCTCTGGCACGTTGGAGTAGGAGGGGATTTTTTTCCAAAATTCGCCGGTGAGCAAATTTCGGTGCTCTAGGTTTGGTGACTCTGTATAACCTGATGCGTTTTTGTTGATTGTGGCTCCATCGGAACCGGGTATTGTATCGATTTCTACTGCCATGGTATAAATCTCCTGGCTTGATGCCTTCTGCCGAGGAACTTAAGTTTGGCTGTGGTAGACGCTTTCGCGATGACACTTCGCCAAAATTCAGCGCATTGGGAGAAGAGGGCGGAAGCTGTTGTGGCCCTGTGCCAGCAAGGTTTTTGACTAACCTTGATCAAGATATTATGATTTCCTGATGAGCTTTGTCAAGTGTGTCGATTTATGCCTTGCAGAAATTAAGAGATTTTGGATGATTATAACATCTTTTTCTGCCCATTTTTAAGAACTAATCCACATTCATGAAAAAAATTATACCTTTATTTGCCTTACTGGCTTCCACGGCAGTGAGCGCACCCTTCCAAGCAGACATCGTTGTAAGTGGTGGTTCTTTCAGCGCCCCCGCTGCGGCAATCTCTGCAGCAAGAACTTGGCCTTCTGCTCAGATATTACTGATTGAGCCTACCGATTGGTTGGGCGGGCAGGGAACTTCGCAAGGAGTAGCTGCGATTGATAATGCATGGTACGCCCCTGCAAACACGCTTATGAATAACAACCGCAGCCTTTACTACCCCGCTGACTACTTGGATTTTTTAGATGAATTGAGTCCAGTTCCCCTTGGTGCGCCTGGTACAGGGCTTGCCCCGAACGGTACAAGCTGGGTAAGCCGCGAAGCTTATGATCCCCGCACTGCTGCTTTTGTGCTTGATGAAATGGTGGCAGCTTACCCCAATATTACCGTGCTAAAACTAACCGTTTTAAAAGATCTAAATACGGTGCCCGTGAATGATTCAGAAGGTGTAGGCGTTAAGATTACTGATCTTACACTGATTGAACGCACCCCTGCAAACGGGTATGTTCCGTTTACAGACTTCACCTCCGTGGAGTTTCCCGATTGGTACAGCACAGCGAACTCTGCCCGGTTTACCAAGGAAGTTCACACGGTGCAACCCGTGGATGTTGGCCGCGGGTTGGTGGTGATTGATGCTTCCGAAACAGCAGATGCAATTGTTCTTTCGGGAGCTCGTTATACGGTTGGGCGGGAAATTTCTACGGAAAAAGTTGCGGCTAACGGCACACTGCCCGCCATGGATGAAGACGGTGGCAATGCCGTGGTTTATCCGTTTATGATGACGGGCAACGCAGTGTTTGACTCAGAGGCAAGTTTGAAAACGCCTTTTCCTGGGCTTGATTCCTACATCGCCTCGCAACCGTACTCCACGGGAAGCTTTACTTGGCAACGGGTTTGGACTTACAGGCGCTTGCTGACAACAGCTTCGCCGTTTCAGTTTGATACGGTAACTGTTGGGGACGCATCGATGCAGAACTGGAACCCTGGAAACGATTACTTCGCTGGGTTCCTATACACATTTAGCGCTAGCGCAGCATTGGAAGCAGCAACGGACTGGAACGGGGGGATTAATCTTTCCACTTTATCCGGTGCTGAACGGCACGCGATGGGTTGGTATTTCTACATGAAAAACACCAAACCCGGCAGCATTTCCTTTGATACGCGGTTGGCAAAAGGAACTGATGCGTTGAACATGATGGGAACAGCCCACGGTTTGGCTAAGTTCCCTTACATTCGCGGCGGGCGCCGTGCGGTGGGCATTAGAAACTTCCGGATTACGCAGCGCGATTGGGATAATACCTTGGCAAGTAATTACACTGGGGGAACCAGTTACCGTTATTTTGACTCTGTTGGTATTGGGAACTACGCGGCAGACGTGCGGGCGGTTTCTGGTAGTTCGGGGATTTCGCCGGAGTTTGAACGCCCTGCGCCGTTCTACATTCCTTACCGTGCGTTAGCCTCGCAAAACGTTCGCAACTTGCTTGTTGCCGGCAAAACAATGGCACAAACGTACGTTACAAATTCAGCTTACCGCCTTCACCCCATTGAATGGGTTAGCGGAACAGCGGCGGGGAATGCTGCCTCGCGTATGGCAGAGGAAGGCCTTGCAAACTTTGAACTGCTGCGCACGGATCGGCTTCGCGCGATGCAGGCTGATATTGACGGTAATTCCCCGATTTCGTGGGCCTACGCTGATGGTTCCGGAACCGGCGATGAAATCCCTGAGTTTGATGGGGATTTGATTGTTAACGACCGCAAAAACGCGAGGCAGAACGTGGGGTTTGATTTGGCTGTTTGGCATTATGATGCTGTTTCCGCGGAATTCCTGTATGATGCAACATTGCTTGGCACCACAAGCTTGCGCGAAAATGGTGAGTTGATCCTGAAAAACCAAATCATCTCCACCGCAGGAACGTATACGATTACCGCAAACTTGCGCAACGGGCTGAATCAACTAATCGAAACCGTTACAACTTCATTGACCGTTGATTCATTGATTGATCCGTTATCGATTGTGGACAACACCGACCCCGGTTTTTCCACAACTGGAAGTTGGAGCTCTGGCACTGCCCAATCAGATAAGTACGGCACAAACTACCGCTTCGCCACAGGTATTACGGCAAGCATTCCCACAGCAACAGCTACTTGGCAGCTTTACACCCCAACCGTAGGGACTTATTCGGTGTTTGTTTGGTACCCAGCATCCAGCAACCGTTCAAGTGTTTCGCCGTTTACGGTAAACCACAGCGGTGGTTCAACCGTGGTTCCGGTGAACCAAAAAGTAACGGGCGGCGAGTGGGTTCCCTTGGGGGACTTCACGTTCAACGGGCCTGGAACTGGTACAATTGTTTTGGGGAATAATGTTTCCGTTGCCGGTGAGTTTGTTCTTGCCGATGCAGTTCGGGCTTCATTGATTGTTTCAGGTTCAGATGTGGAAACTTGGAGCTTGCACGACTACTAATTCTTCATCATTGCACCGCGTATAAATTTGCCGCCGACGTTCTTTATTTAGGAACGTCGGCGGTTTTTTATTTCCTTGTAAACGCTGAATAAAAAGGGAGAAACCAATAGTGTGTGCAGCAAGCCCCCAAGTATACCGTAGGCAAAACCATAGGCAGACCAACCGAATACCGACGTCATTAGCCAGTGCAGCAATGGGAGCTCAACAGCGGTGGCAAGGATTGGGCTGAAGGTGCTTAGGTGCGTGGAGCGGCATTCATTTCTTGAAATATTGAACCATTGAAGGGATTTTTTGAGCAACCAAAGGGAAATAACAAACCAACCGACGGATTGAAGGCCCAAAATAAACAGCAAAGGTGCGCCCTGTTTTGCGGCAATGAAGCCGATGATTGTTGGGATCAGCAAAATCCCGAGGATTTGCGGAATCAGTCGCTTTAGGTTTCCCTTTACAACCACAACGGGAAAAAGAATTTGAATCAGCTGAAGCGAGAAACTTGTAAACGCGAAGAGTTGCACTAAGACGATTGAGCCCTGATACTCTTCCAAAAAATTATGGATGAGCATCGGCATTCCTAAGAATACAGCACCGGCAAAAAAGGGCGTTAGCAAGGCAACAACGCGCAACGATTTGGAGAATACAGGCCAACTTGCACTAATGTCGCGGTGCTTGCCAGCTTGATCGTAGATTTCCGTTTGAACAGTTTGCCGCAGGGAGAAGGGAATCAGCAGGAGAATCGGCAAGGGAAACATTGCCATTTGGTAAATGCCAAAGGCTTTTTCGCCCAATGCGAAGCCTACGGCGATTCGGTCGGCGTTTAGAATCATGCGTTCGCACAGAACTAAAAATGTAATGGATGAGCCAGAAAAGATTAACCGCCGAAGAAGGGGTTTTGAGAGTTGAAACGTCCAGGAAATCCGGAGCGAGCGCAGTTGAAGCACGGCACAAACGGCTAATACAACAACAAAAACGGATACAACTCCACCAAGACCGAACGCATAGCCGAAGATAATACTCAGTATGACCCGTGCTGCCGTTTGAAGAAGAAGAAGAAACGATTTTCGGCCAAACTTTTTTTCGGCCCCCAGCGCTGAATCGCCGTTGATGAATAGCTGTTGAAAGATGATCAGAAATCCCAGACCAGCAAAGGCAATTCGCCAATCTTGAGAAGTTGAATGCAGGCTAAGCAGAAAGAAGATAAGGGAAAATAAACCGCTTAGAATCAGGCTAAAGGTAATGCTGGTGCTAAGCAGGCGTTTGTATTGGGAATTCTGGTTTGCCGAAACAAGGGCGGGGCATTGGCGATCAATTCCGTGGTTGGAGCCTAAGTTAGAATAGGCGGTGTACTCCATCACAAGTTGAACGGCCTTCCAAACGCCGTAGCGCGAAGCGCCTAGAATATGAGCAATGAATAATCCACCGATTAAGTTAATGAGGTAAGCCAAGCCAACAGCGCCGGTAACCTTGGTGGTATCAGAGACTAGTTTTCGGTTTTGGTGTTGTTCCAAGGTGTTTTTTTCCTAGAGAAAAAAAATTTCTCCACCGTGTAATTAGCTATTGACTGGCGCAAGGGATTCCGCTTTTGTTTTGTTCCGTTGCGCGAACAGCGTAACGCTTCGGTGCTGGTTTAGCTCAGTTGGTAGAGCATCTGATTTGTAATCAGGCGGTCGGGAGTTCGAGTCTCTTAACCAGCACCATTTATAGCATTAGCCCTTGTGGATGGGTGGCCGAGTGGTTAATGGCAGCAGACTGTAAATCTGCCGGTTTAAACACCTACGCTGGTTCGAATCCTGCCCCATCCACCATCTACTTTTTTCTTTCAACATCATCAGTTTATCAGTCGGATAAACGTTCATTTTCGGTATTATTCTTTTGCCCATCTGCTCTTCCTATGATGACGTAAATCATTCGAATTGGAGAGAATAAATGGTACCAAACGATGATTCAACCATGGTGGATTCTGATGCATTATCAAGGCGAGGTTTGGAATTATTAGGCCGTTTTTTGGGTGCTGATGCAGAAGCGGTTACGCTTTCTGAACAGGTGAAGAGCACTGTATCTTCAAAAGGTGGGAAGGAAACCATTTTGATCTCTTACGCTTGGGTGATTCCGGGTTTTTCTTGGATTCGACTTTCGGAAATCAAGAATTCGCAGGGGACTTTTATTTACAATCTTGCCGCCTTACCTGATCCAAGGTGCGCTGCTCCGATGATTCAAGCGGAGTTTGTGGTTTTGCGCTCTAAGTTGTTTCTGATTATATTAGAACTTTCGCCGCTTACCCACGACGCGGAGAATGAAACAAACCTTTTGAATGAAAGGTGCCATACTTTTCTAGCTTCACTTACCAAGCAATTTGAGTCAACCCTTCCCCCAGTTTCAGAGCGTATGGATTGGGCTGAAGGCGTTATTGATGAAGATGCTTTTTGGAGTAAACCGAACACGACGGAGGCGATTGCAGATGGGTTTAGGGCGTTTGAATTGTTTATCAGTTTTGTAGTTGAACTGAAGAAGCAATTTTTGGGTAATGTTAGCCCGCAAAATGCCTCCGCAAGAAAAGCACACCTTATTAAAGTTGCGGAAAAGTTTAACGCAAACGGCCCATCGAAGCCTTTTTTGGAAACGTTTTTCGGTTCAGAGTGGACTGAAAATTACCTTCATGAGTTCTTCTTCCCGGTGGAACTTCTCTCGAAGTTACCAACTGTGGTTTGTCAAACAAAGCTCCAATAAAGTGGGTAATTAGTTCAGGTTCATTCCCAAGGATCCAAGGAATCTTGAAGCCAGCGCTCTAGGAATTCACCGAGCTCAGCCCGGCTGGGGCCTCGACCCATTCTCACGTAGAAGCCGGAGGTTGCAACGCCGGTGATGATTGCGTCAGCGGGCTGCAACCCCACTAAACGGCCGAAGCAATACCCACCGTTGAAGTGATCGCCGGCGCCGGTTGTGAGCAGCGGCATTTTACAAATGGGGCCGGCGATTGTAGCGGGCTGAATATCAACTCCCCCTACCAATGCCATTCGAATGGGGTGAATGACGACTTCTGCAATTCCAAGAGTGGTGGAAATTTCATGGGCACGACGAAGCAGGCCGTGATTTGTTGTATCGTCTGCGGCAAGATTCATTGCACGGCAAACTTCCACGCTTTCTTGCTCGTTCAACCCTAAGATCATTGTGTGCCCGGCTGCTTGGATTTTGCTGAGGATCAGCAGCGCTGATTTCAGCTCCTCAAGGGTACGCTTCACGGGATCGCAGAGGTCTACAAAAACAAACCGCGGTTCAGTTACTTCGGCTAGCAGTTCAGCAAATTGCTGAAAGATTGCCGTAAGATTTGGGATCATGGTCCAGTTTACCATGCAGATCAGTTGATGCTGCTTGCAGGCTTCAATGATTGCTTCTCGCCCGCCAAAGCGCTCCAGCAGGAGTTCTGGTGTAATGATTGAAAGCGGCTCTAATTTGCCGTTCATGATTTTGCCATCGTCGAATTCATAGGCTGTTGTATGGGCGGGTTGTGTAAGGGAAAGGGTTTTGCCGTAGGAATCCAAGCCGATAAACAGGGGATCAGGCTGAGGTGTACCGAAGGCGCCTACACAAAAGAGTGTTGTGCCTAAGCGGCCTAATGCATCGGCCATTAGGGGGCAATTGCCGCCGAGCTTGCGTTTCTTCAGAATGATTTCAAAGTTTGTTGATTTGCCGGCCGCTCGGTGAATTCGTTCCGCGTATTTCTCGATTGTTTGAATCGGAGTGTATTCGGTGGGGCTGATGCGTTGATTTACAACTTCACAGATTTCATCGATAAATCCATCGAACCCAACCATGGCAGTAGGTTGATCTGCGGAAAGGTTTTTCAGTTTTTCAAGAACTTGTTGGCGTGGATCTAGGGATGTCATAAGGGGAATAATCTCTATATTCTAAGGGTGGTTTTCTTGGGTTGAGAAATGCGACGTGTGAGGCGATTCAATATTCTTGTTCAGTGATTATAAAGGCTTCTACGCCATCGTCGGATTCATCGATGTTGATGGACAGAATATTGGGTCTGCAACAAACTTGGCAATCTTCCGTGTAAGACTGATTGCGCCCGGCGCTGGGATCAACAGTTGTCCATACAGTTTCGCCGCAATAGGCGCATTCGTAGGTGGAATCTAGCATCATTCTGATTGTTTTCGTTTCATGAGTTCTTCTTCTCTGCGTAGTTGATCGGGGTTTTGTGTGCGGGAAATATGATTTTTATTCGTCCATGAATCTCGCCAAGCATCGGAGGTTCTAAGTTCCTCTACTTTCCAAGAATCACTTTTAGCTTCATAAACTAGTGCGAGCACAAATTCAACGGTGCTTCCGCCGTAGTTTTCCGGGAATTCGATTGAATCCTGCAATACGCAAAGGGTTCCCTCGCGTTGCCCCCAGTTGGGATAATAGCGGAATACCGGATCACTGAAGCCTTTAGCAATGATTGTGGTACGTTCGTCCGTTCCTTTTTTGAATCGGTCCGTCTGCTTGCGAATCCACTCGTTCGCTGAGGTGCCAAATGCGGTGCGTTTTAGGTAGTCTTTTGAGTAGGATTCCTGCAGAACTTTAGCATTCTGCTGCATGTAGGCGCTTCGCCAGCTTGCCCAAGCATCCAAAGGGGTTTCAAAATTTGAGAACAATACGCCTGAATCTACGGCGATTCTAAGATCTTTCTTTTGTTGTATTCTTGCAGATTCTTGATATTTATTTACCGCAAAATTCCAAACACTGGAAAGGAGCAGGAAGCCAACGAACGTTGATATTAGGAAAATAACCCGGCGTTTAGATTGCTTCCAGGCGGCTTCATTCTCTGATTCTTTATTGCGGCGCTCTTCATCGCGAACGCGCATCCAACTTTTCTGTTTGCTCTTTTGTAGTTCCTTCTCACGCTCTTCTCGTAGCTTCTCACGGCGCTCCTCGGGATCTTTTAATGATTCCCAATTGCGGCGGCGCCCTTTGCGGATTTCATCAAGATTGATGGGCATTATATCGATTCCCCAACTGAAGGAGTAAGTAAGAAATGAGCGTTCAACCAATTGAACCCGAAAATATAAAGTTTATTTTGTGCGATTTAGGGCGTACCCTTGTGGACTTTGATCATCTTATTGTGGGTCAAAAGCTGTTGAAAGTCATCAGGAATCAACATCCTGATTCAAGGTTGACAATGCTTGATTTGTACCAATGGTTTTTCCAGCCGGATAAAACAGGGCATTGCAGAAACATAGAAGTGGATAAAGGGGCCTACACCATTGCAGATTTGGGCAACGATTTTGAACAGGAATTCCGTGTACGCCTGCAGCAGGGGGAGTTCCGCAAAATCTGGTCGGAAATCTTCACCACGCAACATACCCACGTGATTACTGCCATGAAAAAAGCCCAATCAAAGGGGATTCAAGTGGGGATTTGTTCCAGCACGAACGAGGCGCATTGGAAATATGTTAAACAGCATTACCCTGATATTGCGAAGCTTACCGATATTGCATTCTTAACGTACGAGCTAAATGAGATGAAAACAGAGCCGAATTTTTTCCACCTGATCCTTTCACAAACAAAGCTCCCCGCAAACCGCCATTTGTTTATTGATGATATACAATCCAATTTGGACTGCGCAAGATCCGTTGGGATTCATGGGTTGCTTTACGGCGGACAGCTTCCTGATTGGACGATTTTCCAATAACGAGCCTCTAGCTCTTTTAGGAGTTCTTCTGTGTCGGCGGTTTCAAGATCCACTAAATGCGCTTTCTTGATTCCCCGAAACCAAGTGCGCTGACGCTTGGCAAACTGCCGAGTTTTAGTTTTGATTTCATCCCGTGCTTCTGCCAGCGGCCGATCTCCTTGAACAACATCAATTAATTGCGAATACCCAAGGGCCCTGAAACACCGCGTCGTTGAAGGGTACTTTGTAAGAAGTTGCTCCACTTCAGAAAGCCAACCTTGCTGAAGCATTTGATCAATCCGCTGATGAATACGTTCATTCAGAATTTCTTTCGGTCGGCTTAGAACAATGTAATCATGGGGGCGAAGGGTTCGTTGTTGTTGATCTAACTGGTGCCATTGCGTCATTGTGATGCCTGTTGCGCGAAATATTTCCAAGGCACGCACCACACGAACGGGATCGTTCGCCAAAATTTGCGCCTCACGCTGGGGATCAACACGGCGGAGTTCAGCACGCAGTGCTTGCAAGCCTTCCGCTGCAAGCCAAGCTTCTAATTCTTGGCGTAGTTTACCATCCATGGGTGCTACATCGGCTAATCCTTCAATCAAATGCTTCAGAAAAAGCCCGGTTCCCCCGCACACGATTACAGGGCGTTTTGCCGACCACTCTTGCTGAAGGATTTTCGTGGAATCAGCCAGAAAGCGGGCAACATTGTAATCATCGTTGGGCTCAACACAGCCTACTAAATGATGAGGAATCAGGGCCTGCTCCGCTTCGGAAGGTTGTGCCGTACCGATTTCCATTCCGCGATAAACCTGCATGCTATCGGCAGAGAGAATGCAGGCGCCCAAGCGCTGCGCAAGTTTGAAAGCAACACTGCTTTTCCCGGTTGCCGTTGCACCGCTAATAATAAAGACGGGAATCAAGGGAACGCTGATTTTGGGATTTGGGCTCATGAAATTCCTACGGCTTGACAGTGCTAAGAAGTGTGAAGGATTTATTCGCACATCTTCCCTGAGGTCTACCTGAAAACATGATCAACCATTTGAACGGAATCCTGATAAGCTGCGATGATGATTGCGCGGTGATTGATGTGAACGGTTTAGGGTTTCGCTGTGAAATACCCGGTTCAACAGCAGCGGCGCTGCCAAAAAAAGGGGAACGGGCAAGTTTGTATACGTACTTAGTATTTAACCCAAACGACAACGAGTTCACCCTATTTGGTTTTGCCTCGGAAACAGAGCGGGAGTGTTTTGAAGTGTTGAAGTCAATCAACCGTGTGGGCCCGCGAACAGCGTTGAATATTCTTAGCCAAATTGAGATTACCGCTTTTGCCCAAGCAGTGGTACAACAAAACGTTGATTATGTGGCTAAAGTTAAGGGAATCGGCAAAAAAACCGCCGAACGCTTGGTCATGGAACTGCGAGAAAAGATGGTTCCGTTTATCAGCAAAGATGCGAAGATTGTTGTTTTAACGCAGGGGAAAGACAACATTACGGATGCTGTTCAAGGGTTGATGGCATTAGGCTGCAAGCCAGCCGTAGCAGAAAAAGCAATTGCGGCTGCAATTGAACAACTAGGCGAAGAAGCTAAAACTGAGGACTTAATCCGTGAAGGGTTGCGCTGGCGGTAAGGGGTGCTAAACGCCTCAACCACCAACGACAGTGTTTATCGTACAAGTACAACGCGGTAGCGGGGTTTGCCGTTTTCAAGACGATCGATTGCTTTGTTGACGTCGCTCATGTTGAAGACTTCGATCATGGGTTTTACATCGTGACGACCGGCGAATTCCATCATTTTGCGGGTTGTTTCGGGGGAACCCAGGGGGGAGCCTTTGATGGATTTTTGGCCTAGGATTAGGGGGAAGGCGCCGACTTTGATTTCCGGTACGGCACCCACAAAGTGGAGCACGCCGCGAGGCCGCAGAAGTGTAATATAAAGCTCCCAATCCAGCACAACATTCACGGTTACAAGGATCATATCGAAACTGTTGGCCGCTTGCTTCAGCTCCTCAGAATCGCGGGAATTCAACACTTCATGGGCGCCAAGTTCGCGGGCTTCAGCGGCTTTATCTGGTGTTGATGAAAAGGCTGTTACGTGGCAACCCCATGCGTTCAGGAATTGGAGTGCCATGTGACCAAGGCCGCCGATGCCGACAACGCCGACTCTGCTCATGGGGCTTACGTTGTTTTGTACGATTGGGTTGAAGACGGTAATTCCGCCGCAGAAGAGTGGGCCCACGGCTTTCATATCGGCGCCGCTCGCTAGGGGAATACACCAGGCCTCGTGAGCGCGAACTTTATCGGCAAAGCCGCCGTGACGGCCAACAATTGTTTGCTCAACTTTTGGGCAAAGGTTGTGATCGCCGTCCATACACTGGGGGCATGTCATGCAACTTTCGGAGAACCAACCAAGGCCAACCGCTTGGCCCGGCTTTACCATGGTAACATGGCTGCCTACTTTTGTCACCCGGCCTGCAACTTCGTGCCCGGGAACAATGGGGTAATTGGTCATTCCCCATTCGTTCTTGATCATGCTAAGATCGCTGTGGCAGATTCCGCAGCTTTCAACTTCAATTTCAACTTGGTGGGGCCCAAGCTCTGGAAATTCAAATTCGTATTCCTCTAGGGGTTTTCCGTGTTCAAGAACGGCGTATGCTTTAACCATGATTCTGTATCTTTGTTGGTTGAGTGGGTTGATGGTACAAGGTGAAGAGTTATTGTTTTGTGTTGGTTGCGAGAATCACGCACTCTTGTGTGTCAATCTCATCAAGTTGAACAAGCACCCGCTGATCAGCAGTGGTTTCAACTGCTTTGCCCACATAATCCGCGCGGATTGGGTATTCATGGCAACCACGGTCAATCAATACCGCAAGGCGAATCATCGCGGGTCGGCCAAAATCTACGATTTCATCCATTGCAGCGCGGATTGTTCTGCCGGTGAAAAGAACATCATCCACTAAGATGATTTGAGCGCCTGTAAGATCGAAGTTGATTTCTGAATCACGAACCATGGGCTGCGGGCCAAGGGTGGAAAGATCATCGCGGTAAAGGGTAATATCTAAAATGCCGCCAAGCACTTCCGTTTGAAACTTTTCCGATAGCAGGGCACGAATCCGTTCGGCCAAAACCGCTCCCCTAGTTCTGATGCCTAACACTATAAGATCGGCCGGGGATTTAAACTCTTGGACAATGGAGGCGGAAATCGCTTCAACGGCATCGGTGATTTCATGCTTTTCCATGAGAATGGTTTTGGCGATTTGCTGGCTCATAAAAGCTAATCCTTAGATTTTTGGGGCGATTTTTTCGGTAATCACTGTAAGGCTTACAGGGCTCGGTGGGCAATATCTCCACGAAGCATCATGCCATCAAAGTGAATTTGATCGGTCAATTGATAAGCCCTCGCAACGGCGTCCTTCAGGGTGGGGCCCCAGGCTGTAACACCCAACACTCGCCCGCCGGCAGTTACAACGTTACCGTGAGAATCAAACGCTGTTCCCGCATGGAAGACGATTGAATTTGCTGGATCGCTGGATTCAAGGCCGGTAATCACTTTACCCGTTTGATAGTTCCCCGGGTAACCGCCAGAGGCACAAACAACACAGGCGGCAGCCTCGGGGCGCATGGTTAGGGTGTTGCCATTACGTTGAGCAAGATGCTTGGCCAAGCGCCCTTCAGCACAGGCAAGCATTGCTTCCGCTAAATCACCGTCGATCAGGGGAAGAACGACTTGTGTTTCCGGATCACCGAAACGGCAGTTGAATTCCAGCACGTTGAGTTCGCCTTCGGGAGAAATCATGAGGCCAGCATACAAAACGCCTTTGTAGGGCGTTCCGCGGCTTGCCATTTCACGCAGGGCGGGGAGCATTACTCCGCTCAGCGTTGCGGAGAGAACTTCCTCTGTGACCAATGGTGCCGGGGCGTAGGTTCCCATGCCGCCCGTGTTGGGGCCTTGATCGCCATCGTAGGCACGCTTGTGATCTTGGCTT
>DAIOTT010000046.1:0-21290 GCA_036751885.1 Candidatus Sumerlaeota bacterium | reverse complement strand
GGATTAATGTTGAACTTGTGATTGATTTGCGCCTCAAGCAGGGCGTGGTGGAATAGCTGGTTTTCAAGGAACAGATGATCTTCGCTTCCGCAATCAAACCGCAGCGGGGGGAGTTTCAGCTGGTTTGCCTTAATCAATTCCAGGGGAACGTATTCATTCAGCGGAGCAGTAAGTTCATCCGGCGTAAGGCCACAAACTTTGAGGGCTCGTTCCAATCCGCAAACCGAGGAATGGGCGGAAATTGCGGTAAACTGATCGGCGTATTTTGCGCCCAACCGCAGGGAGCCGTACCCACCCATGCTAAGCCCACCCAGAAACAGCAAGGATTCAGCATCAAAACCCAAAACATGCTCGCGCATGGTGGGAATTACATCGTCCATAATCCAGCTTTCCGTATTCCAATGCACAGTGGGAAAGTACCCCGTGGCAATACCCAGTTCAAGGTTGCCTTCTCGCTCAATATGCCCGCCGCGCAATCCATCGCTGGGCATTACAAGAATCATTGGGGGTAAGTTTTCTCGGGCAATTAAGCGCTCCAACACTTGGTGAGCGCCCCCTTGAAAAGCCCAAGCCCACGCGCTGCCGCAAGCGCCGTGAAGCAGCACAACCGTAGGCGCGCCCTTCAACTCGGCCCGGCGCAGGGCCTGCGGGGTGTAAACAATGCAATCGCCACGGCCTCGCAAATTAGTGGTTTGCAGGGTAAACAACTGAAATCCGGGGGGAGCAAACCCGCCAAAGGATTGTTCAACATTCGTTGCAAAAGTCATTGAAATTCACGGTGCCGTTGGGTTCGGCTTACAAAGGCTAAGGCACTAATTTATCGGCTGCTCTTGTGGTGCATCTTTATAGCGCTGGTAGGGTTTTTCATCGCCCCAAAGAATGCGTGTATTGGAAAAATACAAGTCCCCCCAGCCGTACCCTTTTTTGCTCCAAGGGGAAAGCCCATTAGGGTAATTGGGCCAAATGGAGCGACAAATCAGGTAATCCACGCCCCCAAACGTCCAGCTAAAGAGCTTAAACACCACATAACTGAAGTCGTAACCAATTCCCCCGTAGAAGTTGCCGCCAAAAATATTATACCCTCCGCTAACGGATGGTGCTTTGGCCAAATTGCTTTGTTCAGCAAAATATTCAAACACATTGGCAATCGTAACCACGGGTACATCAACCACATCGCGAACCACCACAATGGGAGTAAGGGCAATTTTGGCCGCCTTGGTGGGTTCGCCGTTGCTGGCGCAGCCTTGGAAGGTGGGAAGTGCAACTAAAAGAAAAGCAAGCAGTGATAATATGCGCATTGAATAAATAGTCATTAAGTCATAATACCTTTGATGATATTTCAAATTACTTTGATAATATTATATGTCAATCAGAGTTAGACATAAATCACAACAAACCTAACGACTATTCGGCAGTTTGATGTATATCATGTAGAAATGAAAATAATAGTTTGCCAGCTTTACAGGCAAGTTCATTTGCAATTTTTTTGAGTTTGGCTTTTTGTTCCTCAGGGTCATCATCAAGAGGCCAATGAATAATTACGGCATGTCGTAATGGAAGTTCATCTGAAATTACTTCCAACAAGGTTGAACGAATTTCTTCAGCACTTAATATTCCTGCCCCGTATAGCTGACGGTTGCTAGCAATGGAGACTGATTTGCCAAGATTCAGCAATTCTTCAATGGGCTTTGCACCGTGCCGTGATACGGAAGTTTCCATTCTTTTTTCGTCTTCAGAACGATAACATGGAAGGAACGCCGCACCCTTTACCATAGTTGTGTTATACTGACTCTTCTGCAAAAGAAATCGGGCAATGTCTTCAGAATCTTGAACTTTATCAGGCAGCCCCGATTGCAACATGTGAACTCCTCACGGTAGATCTGATTGCCTCGACAATCCGTTGTGGGACAGTTACCCCGTCAAATCGAGCAACTGCATGCCCTTTATCGGTCCCGTCTAACCATGCATAGGCGATGCGATTACTCCCAGAAATACTAAGCGAAAGCAATTGGAGTCGAGAAACGATCCAATCAACTGAAATTGAACCATCGGGTTCAGGACAAAATTCTGGCAAAGGAATATTAGAGGGTAAAGCACGAATAAAGGCTTCGGCATTCACAAGGGCTCCCATAGAAATTGGGACAGCATCGTAACCGTCCCAATTTGGCTGGGAACAATCTAATGCCAGCTGGTTAAGTTCTTGAATAGCTTTTGCTTTTGCCCCAAATAAAGAATGCGATTCTTCAACGCTCCGCTGAAGACCTGCCCCTGCATTTTGAATTTGATCAGCTTCAAATGAAACCCCGCTCATAGAACACATTTGAACAAATCCGAAAAAACATGAAGAAGCTATTTGTGTTGTTGCAGACATTTTTCCGTGACCATTTTGTAGAAAATATTATTTTTAAGCTTTCTAAGTTCTTGAATTTTCTCAAGAATCGAGTTCCAATCTAGTGGGTCAAGATTGAAATTTGACGCAATAGCAGTAATGTCCAAAATCACAGGGATGGAATTTTTTTCAGATGGTTGACTAATTAATATAACGCTTGCTTGATGCTTTGTAGCTTTATCAAATAAGAAATGCTGTTGAACGAAACCTGTAAACGATAAATTGTCAGGATCCGGTGATTTTGGCCCAGTCGAAAGGTATTCATCCAAATTGCAATTCTTTCCATCCGTTTGAATGTGCAACTTATTTATGTAGCGCAATTTAATTTCTTTAATACTTACGGGTTTCGAAAAATTACAGTAAAGTAACCAGCATTTTTCAATTTCCTGCAAATAATCTTGCAAAGTTGTGTAGGGTGTTAATCGATTGAATGAAAAACCTTCCTTTCGTATTTGCACTATTTGCTTACGATCTTCTTTAAAAAACCGAATACAGCGAACCTCATTCCTAGACGATTGCCTCTCAACCGTTTCACCTGTAATCTGAAATTTATTTTCAAACAATTTCTCGTATTCAAGATGAGGATAGTCTTCATCATAAGAGCTTTTTGCACGTTCAATCAAAACTTTAAATTCCGTACCAGTAGGAAAGTCACAGACAATATCAAGGACTGCTTCAATAATTGGTGGGTTTGTAAGTGGTGCTAATTTTTGCACGTTCATCGTTATATTTGTCCAAATAACCCAAATCTGAATATATGTAGCATTAGATTGAAAACTTATTCCAAACTTGCCCTTAATTTGAAGCGTGTCAACTCAGTTTCAGATGACCATAAAAACACATCACCCCGCTTTTTTCGACATTCAAACACTGAACAACGTTTTAATTATCAGCAAGCGCAGGACCTATATCTATGACTCTATCAACTAGGCACAACAATTGTTATAACAATACTTGTTATTTCAAATACAGGAGAACACGATCATGAATACTTCAACCACCAACTCACAAAGTCACACCATCCCCACCATTGAAATTTACCCTGTAACCGCACAGGCTCGGGGTGCTTTTGATGGAGGGAAAATCACGGAAACAAAACCCATTGGGTTTCCTCGTGAAGGGAGCGCGGTTCGCCGCGTGGGGCCCTTGTTTTACTGGGCTTGGGCAAGCAGCTCCGGCTCGGCCGTGATTGGCATGCACCCCCATGAAGGCTTTGAAATTGTTAGCTACGTTCTGCGCGGTCAGCTTGGCCACAAAGATACGCTAGGTAGCAACCGAACGGTTAAAGAAGGGGGCATTCAAGTTATGCAAACCGCCTCAGGCGTCAGCCACGAGGAACACATGATTAGCGATAATGGAACGGATTTCTTCCAGATTTGGTACGAGCCAAATATGCGGGAAACTCGACTAAAATCCGCCGTTTACGCGGATTTTGAGGCAGAAAAAATCCCGACCTCTGTGGATGCTTCAACCGGGATTACCCACCGCCGTTTCCTGGGTTCTGTTGTGAATGATTCGGGTAAATCCGCTGCCTTTGCATTGGATACCGACGGCACTTTAGAGGCGTACACCATTCCCGCTGGGCAGTCTGTTACCCTTAGCCTCCCAAAAGGCCGGGCGATTTCTGCGGTTACAATTCGTGGCATTGCAGATTGGCGTTTGCAAGCCGGCGAACCAGGACATGTTGCCGTGCGCAAGGAATTCGCTGTGGTAAAAGCAGGCGAAAACAATGCTCATGTAACGCTGTATGCCTCTGGTGTTGAGGAGCTTGAAGTCATGCTGGTGGAAACACCCCTTTCGGTTCCGTACCATTTGTACCAAAAGTAAGCTGTAAACCACTGAATTAAAGCCGTAAAACTAATATTTACAGCCTTCAATGTGTATCAAGTTCATGCTTAATCATAAACGCAAACTCAAGCTCTTGACGGTTGTTGAGAGCTTGTTTTAATTTATTATGTGTATTCTTTTCTTCCAAAGGTATTATTAGTTGAAACCTTGTTATTGTATTTGACCGGAGGTGAACTCCAAGAGTTTAGTAAGCTTACGATGACGATGCCCTCTGACGAAAAACCCTTGGGAGATGCAAACCGCTTTTCCACGCTTTGCGCGCGCATTAATGCGGCGTTGGATTTGGAACAGTACATTGCATTTCTAAATTATCATCCCGATAAAGCAATCTTCACCGGCGGCGTGTGGAGGTTGCTTTGCCCTGTTCATCATGAAACGGTTTTTCGCACGTTGATTATTAATCCCCGGAGAAATACCTGCTTTTGCGAGCATGTGAATTGCAGTTTCCATACGCATGGGGATTTGATTGAATTGTTGGTAAAAACTCGCCGGTTGCCCCGTGCCATGGTGGTGGTTTCACTGTTGGATGAATTCACGGCTGAAAAACTGCGCCTTACCGGTGAGCAGGAAGAATTTCTTCGCAACTATTATATGAAGCAAATGTAACAATTGCTAAAAGGCTAGTAAACGGTACCGGGAAGCAGTTCAAGCTCGGGAACGATCGTGGCGGTGTTCATGCCTTGTTTCAGGCGAACCTGCATCACGTTGCCCGGGTGTGATTGAATGGCATCTACAAAGCCCATTCCGATTGCAACATTCTTGATAGGGCTGCGCACGGCGCTGGTGATGTAACCAATGGGAACGCCCTCAAGCTCAATCGTATCACCGGGCATCGGCGTGTTGGGCGCTCGGAATTCCAGCCGAACCAAGCGGCGTTTGAACTCCGTTAATGTTTGATGCAACAAAGCCCGCTTACCCACGAAGCTTTCCTTATTGAAATCGATGGCAGATGCCATTCCGATCTCCAGCGGCGAGGTATTTTCATCGTACTCCGCACCAATGCCGGGGATAAAGTTTTGTATGCGCACCATTTCTTGGGCGCGCCAGCCAACTTGTTCAATCCCCATTGGGCGCCCAACATTCATTAACCGGTCGTAAACCGCTTCAAGAAAGTACGTTCCCGTATTGATTCGGAAGCGCTCAACGTCGTTCTCTTTGTAGCATATAATCAGGCATCGGGCTTGGCCAATTTGCGAGATGCTAATTTCATTCGCGTTGTTGGGGATTGTACCGTCCATAATGGCGGCTTTCATGATTGTTCTGGCGCTGGGGCCGCGAACCTCAAGGGCACTTTGGGTGGTAGTGGAATCGGTAATTTCAAAGTTCTCTAGCTGCGAGGCTTTCTCCTTCAGCCAACCCATGAGGGGTTCAAAGGCAAGGCAGCTGGTTTGCAAAAGGTAGAATTTCTCGCTGCGCAGAATGTTAATAAAGTCCAAAACGCGCCCTCGGTCGTTCAGCAAAAACGCATCGCGAGCCATGTTCTCTTTCAGCTTATCCATCTTGATAGTCGTCATTAAATCCATCCCCAGGTCTTTATCCAAGCCTGAGATTTTAATGCGCCCATCGTGGGAAAGATCCACTAAGCCCGCTGTTTCCATCAGCGCGCGGAATTCATTATCTGGTGAGGAAAAATAATCAGGAACTTCCCAATCACCGAGTTTAATGAACGTTGCTTTTTCGGCAATAAACCGTTCGTTGAGGGCTGTTTTCTTGCTCATAGGGGTTCTTTCTCAGGTTAAAACTCGCGGGAAACAGTTACATGAAGTACGGATAAAGAAGTGCTGTAAAGCCTTTTTGAATTTTCTTGGTGGGGTTGTGGGCCGTTTTCCGCATAACCGTGGTTACATTTAGCCCACGCCATTTGGCACCGGCCCTGTTTACCCAATCACTTGCTTGATGATTGAAAGCCCCCTCGTCAGCATTTCACGGCTGGCGGCAAAGCTAATGCGGAAGTGGGTGTTGCGGGTGCTGAATACATTGCCTGGCACCACAAGCAACTCCTGCTCAATGCAGCGTTTCACAAACGCATCGCCATCCAACCCAGGAGCTTCGGGGAAAATGTAGAACGCACCGCCGGGGCGTGAAACCTGAACCCCCAACTCCCGCAGGCCGTTGTAGATTAAATCCCGGCGCCCGGTATAATCTAAACGAAACGGCTCAAATGGGTAGTCCATTCCACCAATCGCGGAGAACTGAGCAATTGAAGGCGAACAAACAAACGTGTATTGCTGTATATCAGAAAGGGCGTTGATGAATGATTTTGGCCCGGCAACCCACCCCACGCGCCAACCGGTCATCGCAAGATTTTTCGACATTCCCGAGATAATCACCGTGCGTTCAGGATCTGTAAATTTAGCAGGGGAGATAAAGGGTTCATCGAACACGAAATCCTCGTAGATTTCATCCGAAAGCATGATCAGGTTTTTCTCTGCCACAAAGTTCGCAACCATGCGCAGTTCCTCTTCGCTGTATACAATCCCGGTGGGGTTGTTCGGGGAATTCATGATAATAAGCTTACACTTCGGCCTCCATCGCCTCGCGCCGAAGGTGAAAATCGGGGTATGTGTCAATCAGGCGCGGAACGGCCCCTACAAATTCCAACAAGGCTTTGTACATCACAAAATAGGGATCAGTGAAGAGAACCTCATCCCCGGGATTCAACATGGCAAGAAAGGTGAGCACCAACCCGCCGCTGGTTCCGGAGGAAACCATCACATCCTCAGGGGAAAGGCCTTTTTCTTTGTAACGCTGAAGAAGCTTTTCGCGTAAAGCTGGTAGGCCGGCGGTTTGAGTGTAACGATTTTTTCCCGTGCGGATTGCCTCAATGGCGTGATCTTTGATCTCATCCGGTATATCGTAGTCCGGTAAGCCGATGCTCAGGTTGCAAGGATTTTTTAGCTTTGCTGCGAGGTCAAAGACTTTACGGATTCCTGAAGAATCAATTTTATACCGACGATCAGAAAGTTGGATGGACACAAAACGCCTCGTGAAGTAGTTTATTGGTTAGTGAGTTGATTCTCCTAAATACACCCTCCGTACGCAAACAAACTCTTATTCCATCCTGCATAATAGGAACACACCAATGATGAAATCACCTTCAAAACCCGCCAAACACCTGCTCTTCGCCTTACTTGCATTCTTCGCAGGTTGGTGCCAACAAGCCCAAGCAACCGGCGATACTTGGCGCGTAGAGCCAAATGAGAGCAACAAAAGCACAAACACCGCCCTTACGATAGAGCTGGAAGCGGAAAAAAAACTCCCCATACCAGAAGTCACCGCACTAGAGGAAGGCATTATTGCCCCCTACTTGTGGAAAGTAACAACCCCTGGCGTTAGCGCGCCAAGCTACTTATTCGGAACAATTCACATTCCCGACCCAAAAGTAACGAATCTTCCGCCCCTCGTAAAACAAGCCTATGATTCAGCCGATGCTGTTTACACGGAAATCCCCATGGATATTTTAGGCATCAGCGGGATTCTTGGCAGCATTAGTATGATGCAAAAAATCATGCTCCCGATGGATGAAAAACTAACAGATCATCTGGATTTAGAACTTGAAAAACGCGTAGATGCCATATTGAAAGACTACGGGTATTCACTTCTCATGTTCAACCAAATGAAAATTTGGGTAGTTGCCGCACAAGTTGGCCAAATGGATTTAATGGAAGAAATCAGCTCCGGAAAAGAACTACTAGACCAAAAGCTATACATGGATGCCAAACGCGGAGGAAAAATCGTTGGCGGCTTGGAAACTATGGAATCTCAACTCAAAGTGTTTGATGATCTTTCCACCGAAGAGCAAATCAAGTTTCTGCGCGAAACAGTTAAGCAACTTGCAAAACAGAAAGGATTGAAGCCAAGCGAATCAATTATTGATGCCTACCTTACCGGCGATACAGCAAATATTGTGGGTAAACTCACCGATATGATGGAACTAGACACAGCCTTTGGCCAAAAAATGTACGATCGGCTTTTGGTGAAACGTGATACAGACATGAGCAAAAAAATCGCCGACATCATCCGCGCGGACCCCAATAAAATCAACTTCTTTGCAATCGGCGCCTTACACCTTCCTCGAAAAGAGGGCGTTGTAGGTTTACTACGCGAAAAAGGCATTACCGTGGAGCGGGTAATTGACCCGAACTGGACGCCAGAATGGGCGCTTCAGTTTACAAACGATTCCGTTCCTGAACCCGTGCAACCAGCACCCGCAAACAAAGAAAAAGAACCCAAAACCAAAGGAAACCCGTTCGGGATCTAGCAAGCTGTAGTGTTTTGCCAAGCATGCTAGTCTCGGGGCTTAATCTTCCAAGCACCACCGGGGAGCTTTTCCCGGTATTGCCCTGCCAGTTGCCCACAAGCGCCGCTAACATCCTGCGCCTTGCTATACCGCACCGTTACGGCGCTCATGTGGCGCTTAAGTTCTTCAGCAAACGCTAAAATAGCTTCCTCGCCGGGACGCACGTAAGGGAGAACTTTATCCGGGTTGAACGGGATGACATTCACCTTAGCTGCCATTCCACGAAGCATCAACGCCACACGGCGCGCATCTTCAACCGAGTCGTTCACGCCGGCCATCAGCACATATTCAAACGTAATTTGGTCTTTCGTGCCGCTTAGGGGGAACCGCTGACAAGCCGCTAGCAGGTTTGCCAAGGGGTATTTTTTGGTAATAGGCATCAGTTGTTCGCGTTGTTCCTGAGTGCTGCCGTTCAAACTAATTGCTAAACCAACACCCAAATTTGCTTTGGCAAGTTGCTCCAAACCGGGCAAAATTCCGGAGGTTGAAACCGTAATTCGCCGGGGGGAAAGAGCAGCGCCTGTAGGTTCCGTTAGAATTTGAATTGCTTTGATCACAGCATCCGTATTCAGCAGGGGTTCGCCCATCCCCATGAAAACAATATTACGCAGTTCTCGCCCACGAATCACGCCCGGTGTATTCGGAAGCATTCTTTCCCGCTCAGCCAAATGGGCAATCGCGTACAACGCTTGATCCACAATTTCATCCGCACTCATTTGGCGAAAGAAGCCGTTTTTCCCCGTTACACAAAACTTACAATCCACCGCACAGCCCACTTGGGAGCTTACACACAGCGTCATTTTTCGTACGTCAACTTTCGCGCCAGGCATCAGCACGGTTTCAACCCGTTTGCCGCACCGCAAGTTGAACAAAAACTTAACACTGCCATCGGCAGATTCCTTAATTGTTTCCACGCCAGCAACACCACCCAAGCGGGGTTCCATCCACTCCCGCAGGGGTTTAGGGAGCGTGTGCATACTATTTACATCCCGCAGGGCTTTCCCTTGTACCCACTGAAACGCCTGCTTGCCGCGAAACGCCGGAAAGCCAGCCTCGGCTAAAGCCGCGGAAAATTCATAGGGTAATAATCCCCGCAGGTAAACGGGTTCCGGGGCTGTTTCAGCTGCAGATCGGTTGTGTTCAGGGTTTTCAGTAGGCTCGGAATGTTCCGGCGAAGTATTATCTGTCATCATCGCTGCAGCATGCAAGAGCCAGACGGGAAAAGTCGAGAGGACAATTCAGAGATTTCGATACCGATTGAAGTTCATAGCTTTAGTGGGATGCAATTTTTCTAATTTTAGAAAAAGTGATAAATCACTGGTTATCGTTAAATCTACACGCTTTGTTTTTTGTATAAAACCGCAATCAGCAACTCCAAGGCGGAAAAAACAGTCATGATCAAGCACATAATTTTTTGAAATATGAGATTCTTTCGAAAGCAAAGCAAACTTATGAAAGGTTCGCGCAAATTCAGTATTTTCACGGGATTGATTTGAAAGAACCAAGTTCGAAGCTTCTGCCAAGCAATGACTTGTGATCCAAATTTGATTATACTCTTTAAGCAAATTCATCAACAGTTCAAAATCATGTTCATTAAACTTTTTAGTTCTTTTATGCATAGATATAGAGCTTGGATTTGATAAACCAACAATAAGCAAAATCAATAAATTTGTATCAATAAGAATACTACGTGAATTATTGTTCACGATTATTAATAGACATCATAGTGCCGTCAGAAGTTAATTTAATAACTTTGTATTCTCGTTTCGGAATACCTCCTTGAATTTGTGCAATAGGGGATTTTGCATAATCCCAAGGCCTTGAAAATCCGATTGTGACTTGGTAAACTGTTCCGTCATCACTTACTTCCAACTCTTCTAATCCAACGTTGGAAATACCTTCATCAGTAAATAATTCAAGCACTGTGCTTTTTTCTTGTTGAACAATTGTTTTCAAATCTGTGATCATTGTTTTTCCCTTTCGTTGGGTTGGGTAATGAAAGAAAAAAAGCCAGATTATGTTCAGCGAAATGCGTTCAACTATTTCAGCCTTACATGCTATTTACAACCTGCAATAGTTCCTGCGCTGCTTTATCCCAGCGGAACGTTTTTGCGCGTGTGAATCCTAGTTGGCGTAGTTGAGCGTGGAGGTCGTTATTTCGCCATAGTTCTACAAGGGCTTCGGCGATTGATTCCGTGCGGTGGGGATCAACCAACAGGGCAGCGTTTCCGGCAACTTCGGCGGTTGCCCCTGCGTTTCCGGTAATCGTTGGCGTTCCGGCGGCCATTGCCTCGGTTATGGGAAGGCCAAAGCCCTCAGTTGTGCTGGGTAAAATATGACAACGCGCCGCTTCGTAAAGGGCGGGAAGATCTGAATCTTCTGTATAACCAAGCTCAATCACGCTTTCACCTAAGCGGTGGTGGTTGATGCGCTCTTGAATGTGTTCGTAACCAAATCCACGCTTTCCTGAAACGACAAGTTTAATTGCTTGGCAACCACTTGCTTTTTTGGCTTGTGCAATTGCATCAATCAACCGGGGTACATTTTTGTGCGTAGTTAATGTTCCAAGAAAAAAAACGAAACTTTGGGGAAGTTTCGGATATTTTTTTCGTAGATTTGCTTCTCTCTGCAATCGGCCCTCTTGCTTTTCTTCCAAGAAAAACGCCTCGTTTGTTCCGTTGTAAATCACCGTAATACGGTCGGGATCAGCCTTTCCGTAGTGAACAATATCCGCTTTCGCCGCATGAGAAACAGTGACGATGTGATCCGCCAACGCAATTGTTCGGCCTGTCCATTGGTGCCAGTACGTTCGGCGCAATGCACCCAACGCTTGCGGATCGCGGAAGAACGTCATGTCATGAATGCTCACCAAATAGGGGCAAACTTTTCTCCACGGTAGAAAATTGCTGGGCCCCCAAAATAAATTCAATTGGGCTTTTTTAATCGCTCGCTCCAGGAAAAACCATTCTTCCAAGCGCCGCAGCATTACGCTGTTGCCGGGGGTTCCCCAAGGTTGCAAAGTATAGCGATTCTGCGCTGTTTCCTCGGCTTGTAGTTGAAAACGCGAGCGGTTTTGTTGGGTGCAAAAGCCGTGAATTTGCGGAGAGCTTGGCTTTGCCAGCAGATGATGAATAAGCTGCTGTGCATAATGCCCCGTGCCAGTAAGGGAGGCTGGTGCATGAAGTAGGTTTACTCCAAGGCGTGAGTCATTTGGCGTCATGCTTAAGTACTTGTCAATATTGTTGCCCAATCGTTGCTAAACAACAAATTTTGTCCCTTCCAAATTCATGACTTCACGGTATAAATTCTCAACGTCTTGAAAATTATCGTGGTATACTTCGTACCGGTACGCTGTGTAGGCGCCTTCGCTGGATCTTTTGAAGGTTCGGTTGCGGATGTTTACCTCGTTCGCCACACGAAGAACAATTTCCTCCAGCCGCGCATGGTATTCCGGCGTTGAAAGACCAACAAAACTATACTTCACAACGGCGGGGAGCGCCAGTTGTTCGCGCACCATTTCGGGGTCTTTAAAGACGGATGGTTGATCTGATGACATGGTAGTTTGTACTCTTTTCTACAGATTTAAGAGTATTGATTGCGGCAGTGTTGCTCGTCAATGGTCAGTAAAGCCATTGTTTTTCAATAGTACAGCAAAAAGTTGGCACTATTAAGCAATTTGGGCGTTGGATTAGATGAACATCAAGCATTATTGGGGGGATTTAATTATCATCAGATTTCTGAACCTTAGTTTTCTAACAATTTGAAAACATTGCGGTTCAACCATTTTTCTTAGATTTCAAAGAAAAATCTTGGCCCAAAGTTTTCAACAGGCTTTGTGAATAACTTTTTATCTGCGTCCCCAATAATTCTCGATTAAATCTAATCAAACTCAATAAAATCAGTTGTTTATAAACGGTTGTGAATATCAACAGTTATCCACGGTTGGTTGTGGATAATGTGTGTATAAAAAGAGAGCAGGAATCAGGTAGGTTCAAGAATTGAATTATGAGCTAATTTCTGAAAAATCAAACCTCAATCAAAAACTTACAATCAAAAAAAAACCATTCACAGCACTTCACAGTTCCAACGCTCCGGGTGGTGTGAAAATTTGTCCCTCATCCACTTGTTCACCCATACACACAAGTTGTTCTTTATTCATCCCCTTAAATTCAGGGTTCAAAAGCCCTGAATTTACACGGTTTAACCGGGTTTTACACACTACTCACACCCCCTACTATTAAGACTATTTTTTAAAAGAAAACTTTTTAACTAATCTAATAATCTCTCATAACAGTCATACCTAGTATGCAGAATCTAGATGTTCAACCACCTCTGTTGTGTTCTGCCTTGACGTTTGCCGGTTCAGTTCCGCTTGATGGATTCATTATGCCGATTATCTTTTCTTCAAAAAAACTTTTTCAGCCCATTCTATTAGCCTTTTGTTTGCTGGGCGAACAATCCTTTGCCCAGCAATTTGAGTTTGATCAATCGGTCTATAAGGCTCGAACTGGCGATGTTTTGCCTGTAGAGATTCGGCTCACAGGCGTAACAGAGCCTTTAGTTGCCGCAAATTTTACTATTCGGGTGGAGCAAAGTTCTGCCAATTTGATTGGATTGGATGGGGTTGAGGGAAGAACCGCCAGTTTGTCAAGCTTTACGGATTTCTACCAATCTACCAAAGTCTATTTACCAACACAAACTGGGCTTATTGAAGGGGAAGTATTAGAATTTCGTGGCGTTGTAAAGGCAACCGATGCCAATTCCCCTTTTGAATTGAACGAAGATTCAACCATTGCGTTGCTCCCCTTGCCGATAGCTTTTGAAGGGGCGGGGAAGGTGTTGATTGAGTTAGTTTCCGTACAAGATGAAAACGGAGTTCCCCTTTGCGCTGCCATTAATTCAACCGGGAAGTACGTAGCAAATTCCTCCGGCAGAGCACCCAGCGGCGATCGTGCAATAATCATTGTGAATGAAGAGAATATTCCTACTGCAGAGGATTTTGCCGGGCGTTCTGTGGAAAACCGTTGGGTCCTTGACAATAGCACAGGGCCCGCGAAGGGTCGATTTTTAGCCAATCATGGGGCGCAATTAATCGTGAGTGAAGCGGGTGAGGGGGCAATTTTACGGCCCAGAAGCGAATTGCTTGGCCCTTGGAGGCCGTTTCAGCCGGAAACAGTGGTTCAGGTTCAGTGGAGCCTTAATCGCCCTAAAGGGAGCGGAAATGCACCCTTCCGGTTTGGCGCTCGGCTAAACCCCGGCGCGGTAAGCCATTCAATTTTCACTTCCACCAAGGAAAATGAAACATTACACTACTGGGTACAAAATAACCCTTCCGTTCAAATCAACCCATTTTTTGGGATCCTTACGCCCACAAACAACGAAAAATCATCGTTACTTGTTACTTCAGTTGATTCAATTTCACACCGTATTCCTGCCTTGAATAATCGGCAACTTGAATACAATCAACGCTTTAGTTTAGGAAATCAAGCGGCGTGGAATTTTCGTGAAGCACCTGAAGGGCTCAAGTTATTTGCCGGAGATAATGGATTGACCGTTGAACACACCGGGCAGAATTCACCAACTGATCTACTTAGTGCGACTTGGACGGTAAGCCCGCGCAGAAGTAATTTGAAGCTCAACAGCGGCCGACTTTACCAGTTGGAGGGAACGGTTTATTTCAATGCTGAATCCAGGCGCGAGCGGTTGGCTGTTCCGCAAATTGTATTTTCCACCGAGGATTATTCGTTCGTTCATACCATTCAATTGGAAGCGGGTAAAGTCAGCGGCGAAAAAATCTCCGTCAGTAGCTGGTTTCAATTGCCGCAATCAGCAATGGGTAAACTTGCACGGTTAGAATTCCATTATCTTCACCCAACGGCTTCAGGGGCAATTTCCAACGGTTCAAACCAAGTGCAAGAGCGCGTCGCGTTGGAATCCATCAAGCTGACAAGTTATCAATTGCCGTAAATGCCTTGAACCCCTAGTGGAAATCAATTGTGTAAATCCGCAATTCAACATTCCATCGATTGAATTTAATTTGTATATGCTGCTTGCGTGTACTGTATAATGAACAAACTTTGATTTTATTTCGCGCTTCTGTGAGGAATGAATTAAATTGCCTGAATTTCCCGGGTTCGACTGGACAAATCCTGCCCCTTCTGGTTGGTTTCCAATCAGCTAAAATTTTTTCTAAATTCATGAGGGTAAACAAATGGAATTTTCACGGCGTTCGTTTTTAAAATCTGGTTTGGCATTTTCTGCTGGCATGGCAGGGCTTCAATCACTTATGGCGAGAGAAGCCTTTGGTTCCATTTCTCTAACCGGTGAAGCAAGCTTCGGATTTGGCGCGCTGGTGCCAGATCCCAATGGAATCATGGATTTGCCGAAGGGGTTTAGCTATAAAATTATTTCTCAGCTGGGTACTCAAATGGCAGACGGATTTTTGGTTCCCGGTGCTCCTGATGGAATGGCAGCCTTCCCCGGGCCTGAGGGCAAAACACTGCTCATCTGCAACCACGAGCTTTCGGCGGAACAAATTGCCGTTGGGCCCTTTGGCGCAGAAAACCAACTGCTTTCGAAAATCGACCCCGCAAACCTTTACGACTTCGGCGGCGGCACACTTCCCTGCTTGGGCGGAACCACAACCATGGTTTTCAACACAGCAACCCAACAAATGGAAAAACAATTCCTTAGCCTTGCAGGAACCGTAAGAAATTGTGCCGGCGGGCCAACACCCTGGAACTCTTGGATTACCTGCGAAGAAACAAGGCTTGTAGCTGGCGGAACGTACGAAGAAGACCACGGCTACAACTTTGAAGTACCCGCCCTTGATTCCCCCAAATTATTCAAACCCGTTGCCCTGCGCGACATGGGCCGATTCAGCCACGAGGCCGTTGCAGTGGAACCCACCACAGGAATTGTTTACCAAACTGAAGATGAGCACGATGGGTTGATTTATCGTTTCATCCCAAACGTACCGGGTAAACTAAGTGCTGGCGGCAAGCTGCAAGCCTTAGTAATTAAGGATCAGCCAAGCTTTGATACACGTAATTGGGCCGAGCCAAACCTAGTAACACCGGGCCAAAAGCTAGCCGTTCAGTGGTTAGATGTGGAAGACGTAACATCGCCGAATGGGGACCTTCGCTTGCGCGGATTCACGGCGGGCGCAGCACGCTTTGCCCGAGGTGAAGGAATGTGGTACGGCAACGATGCTGTTTACTTTGCCTGCACAAACGGTGGGCATAAGAAACAAGGCCAAATTTGGAAGTACTCGCCCAGCCCTGCTGAGGGACAGGCTGGTGAATTAGATCAGCCCGGCATGCTAGAGTTGTTTGTTGAACCCAATGATTCAAATCTCATTCAAAATTGCGACAACCTTACTGTTTCTCCCTTCGGCGATTTAGTTGTTTGCGAGGATGGGAGCGGTGAAAACTTTTTGATTGGTGTAAATCCTCAAGGTAAAATTTACCGTTTTGCCCGCAATGTGATGAACGAATCAGAACTGTGTGGCTCTTGCTTCTCGCCGGATGGCAGCACCCTGTTCGTGAATATTCAACACCCCGGATTAACGCTTGCCATCACAGGCCCGTGGGCTGCTAACGCAACATAAACTCAACGTACTTCTTACCACTCAACCCCAAACCCCAATAGGAGCAACACCCCTCAGTGGAGGCAGACGCCGTCATTTACCCCGAAGAAAACGAACAAGACCTGCGCCTGCTTGAAGTTCTGCGCAAACACTGGGGGTACTCCGGATTCAGGCCCTTGCAACTGGAGGCCATGAAGTGCGTTCTAGACAAGAGGGACAGTGTAGTCATTCTCCCCACAGGTGCAGGAAAATCTGTTTGCTTTCAAGTGCCAGCGCTGCTGATGCCAGGGCTGGCCCTTGTTGTTTCGCCGTTAATTTCCCTGATGAAAGATCAGGTGGATTCTTTGCGCGCCAACGGAATCGCCGCAGATTTTTTTCACAGCGGCATGAATTACGAAGACCGACAGCGCGTAGAGTTTGAGCTGCGGGAAGGCATGCTAAAGTTCCTTTACGTTTCACCGGAACGCCTTCTTACGGAACAATTCCTAAGCCTAATTCAGCGCCAAACAATTTGCTTTGTTGCGGTGGATGAAGCCCACTGCGTTAGCATGTGGGGGCACGACTTTAGGCCTGAATACCGAATGCTGGCAAGCTTGCGCAAAAAACTAACAGGGATTGCCATTCACGCCTTCACTGCCACGGCAACCGAGTTGGTGCGCAACGATATTTCCACCCAGCTTGGTTTAAAGAAGCCTGTCACTCTTGTGGGCTCCTTTGATCGGCCAAATTTAATTCTCCGAGCAGAGCGCCGCAAAAAGCTAAACGACCAGTTGTTAGAAGTTATTAAACGCCACCGCGATGAATCTGGAATCATCTACTGCATCAGCCGCAAGGATGTGGAAAAACTCGCCACAGACTTAACCACAGCGGGCTTCAAAGTGTTGCCTTATCATGCGGGTTTGCCAGATGCTGATCGGCAACGAAACCAAGAGGCGTTCATCCGTGAAGAGGTTGATATTATTGTAGCAACGGTTGCCTTTGGAATGGGCATCGATAAGCCCAACGTTCGTTACGTAATTCATGCTTCCATGCCAAAATCCTTAGAGCATTACCAACAGGAATCTGGCCGTGCGGGGAGGGACGGGCTTCTTGCGGAGTGCTTGCTGCTTCACTCTGACAAAGATTTTGTGACATGGAATTTTCTTTCTTCTGACTTGGAGAAGGAAGCAAAAAAAATTTTTATGGATCAAATCAACGCAATCTCAGCTTATTGCAATAGTTCCGTTTGCCGGCGAGTTGGCATTCTTCGGCATTTTGGCCAAGAGTATGAAAAAGAAAATTGCGGCCGCTGCGATGTGTGCATGGGGGAAGTAGAATATATAACGGATGCGTTGATGATTGGGCAAAAAATCTTGAGTTCCGTTTTTCGACTTAAGGGAGAATTTGGGGCAGATTATAATGCAGAGATTTTATGCGGTTCGCGCATTGCACGGCTTATTGAAAATGGGCACGATTCCCTTAGCACTTATGGTTTGCTGAAAGAGTGTTCCAAAGGGATTGTGCGGGAGTGGATTGAGCAACTTGTTGCACAAGGCTTCATGGTAAAGGAGGGCGAGTACCAACAGATCAGTGTCACTCCTAGCGGGTGGGAAGTCATCCGCGGAAATACAACACCACGCCTGATGAAGCCAGCAGAAAAACCCACGCGCGGCAAGCCCTCCAAAACCGAGAAAACAGATTCCGATTGGGTTGGCGTGGACCGCGCCTTGTTTGAACAGTTGCGGGCAATGCGCCGTGAGCTTGCAGAGAAAAAGAATGTTCCGCCTTATGTGATTTTTACAGATCGTTCCTTAAGGGACATGGCAAGGTTTCTGCCGGTAACACGCAGTCAAATGCTAGAGTGTTCCGGTGTGGGAGAAGTAAAGTTTGAGAAATGGGGTAAACGTTTTCTGCGCGCCATTGCAGATTATGTGGAATAGCACTGGGCGGAATTAGGCTGGGTGGTTGGTTTTAGGTGTAATTTCAAAAAAATCCTGCAGGCTTTGGCAAAGTTCCCCAAGGGTTGCCGCTCGTTTTGGAACTTCGTGCACAAGGTAGTCAAAGTTCAGCGCATCAATTGTTCGCTGCACGCCGAAGCGGGATTTTTGATACCCTTTCGTTTTCAAGCGGTATATTTTGTTCAATAACTCCGCAGGATGGTGGATTGATTCCGCATGAATGGTGCTGACGTTAATGTGCAGTTCCTTGTTAATTTTTCTGGGCGTTAGTCCCGGGTGTATTTGCAGGTAATGGCGATCTTCCACAATAAACCAAGCCTCCATTTCGCGTACGGCAAAAATCATGCGTACGGGAACTTTACCATGAGGCAATACGCTGGTAATTCCTTCGCGCAGTTTTTCCATGCGGCTCATGGGGACGGGGTACACGTCTCGCAAGCCTAGTACAAGGGAGAACCCTTCTTGCACTAAACCTTGGTAATGATCCCGAATGTCAGAGACAACGGTGGTCATTTCGCCGCCGCCATGGCAATCGCATATTTGGGCGTAGAACGGTACATTGGCGGGGGTATTGCCGGTTACTCTGCGCAACCGAGCAGGCCCGCTGCCGATGAATTTTAGGGAATCGATCGCAATGTTTTTTTGGCCAACAATTTCGCGCAGCAGGCGTTGCATAAAAATTTGCTCGGTTTGGCCTTCTACAAATACAGCAAGCTTTTTCGTCATCCGTTTTCAGGCTCACTGTCCCTCGGGGCGTCAAAAAAATCCATCGTAAAAAAGTCAAAGTTATTTAGGCCGGTCAGCTTAAAATCATCAAATACTTCTGGGTGTGTCAGTTCGCAAATGGTTTGCACGCCGCTGGGGGTGCGCTTTAAGCCGCACCATGATTTCAGTGGTACGGCATTCATTACAAATCGGTCGTTGGTGCTCATCACAAGTTGTATAGCGCGGTGTTCTGCTTTTGCCATCAGCAGTTGAATCAATGCTGTGGAGCGTTCGTAGTCCAACCCTTCGCCAATATCGTCAATCAACATGCAGCTTGGTTTGCTGGTAAACTCAGCGTAAACGGCGTGAATCAACAGGGATAATGCGCGGAACAATCCGTCACTCATGTCAGGTTGGCGCGTTCGTGTGCTGAGGTCGGTTTCTTGAATGCTAAGGCCGTAAAGGCGGCTTGTGGGGTTTTGCAAGGGGTTCAGTGCGCCGTAAGGTGTAGTGGTTGATGGTTCTTGCGTTGCATCCATCGGCTCTATTGTTAAATCGGCAACATTGTATCCCATGGTGTTTAAATCTGCAACAATTGCCTCGGAAAAAAGCGGGCCTTGGGCTTTAGCCCCCGCGTGAAAAAGCGCAACGGCTTGGTTTGAATCAGTGGGATCAGGAATGGAATTTTCCGTTGAATTCAGTATGGCATATTGATGGCGGCGTAGATCATTGAAACGGTAATAGCGAAGGGCGCGGGCCCACTGGTGTAAGGGTTCCAAAAAAGGGTGTTGTATTAAATCCCGTTTTGCCACAACAGCAAGTTCCCTCAAAGGGACGCGAAACTGCAATTGCTTTACCCCTGCTTGAACGGCAGTTGCCCAGCCGTTGCCATCTTGATTGCGTTGCAGCATAAGTGTGCCGGTTTGTGAGAATGATTCGCTGACGACGATTCCGTTTTGAATGCTGAGATTGTATTCCACCGATTCTTGATTGTGCTCAAACAGGGCGTAGTACGTGCAATCTATGGGAATGGATTTGCCGGTGATCATACGCCCCAAATTACCCACCGCAGCAAGGATTTTACTTTTGCCGGTTGCATTGCGCCCCACCAACAATACGGCCTGATTGAATTGTAGGTTTGCTTGCCAATGGGCGGGGGAATTCAGGTGCTTGGAAATTTCAATGCGTTGTAACAGCATAAGGGTTTCTCTTTGTTCGGTTGGTTCTTCGTGTAAGTTTTAGGGGGTTGTGGGGGTGGTTTTTATTTGGGGATTAAAGCTGAACTTTCTTACAACAAGCTTTTCCTTTAGTACATCGCGTTTTAGGAAGCGTTGTTTGGCGCGCACGGTTGCGTTGTTTTCCGATAGAAAGAATTTCTCTTCCGTTTGCACATAGGGGATGAATGGGTTGCAGTTGTCCTCATTGCGCACTGCATCGTAGGGGGGCCAAGCGGGGGCTGATGCTTCCCCAACCAGAATGATATCGCCCTGGGGTGGGCAAGGCCCTTGGTTAATCGCGGGGGTTTGCTTTTCAAGCTCATAGGCAATATTGCCCAGGCTTTTCATGTTCACCAAAACAGTAGCGTTGGGGCTTTGGTTTTTTAGCTGGGTAACGTACGCTGCAATTTCCTGATTAGGAACTTGGTAGGCCCAAACCGTGGTGGTGCTGGTACCAAGAAGCGCAACCATGCCGATTCCGTTGCAGACTCCGCAAATGACCAGCAACCCTTGCGGCGCTTTGTTTATGGCTAAAGGAATGCCCACCGCTACGGCAAACCAAAGTAAGTACACCCACCCCACGCGAGCGGGGAAGAAGATGAATCCGGCGCTTTTCATAATCACTGCACCAATCACCGCGCTTGCAATAAGCATGGCGAGCACCGCAACGCACATCAACCGCGTTTTGCCGCTGTGGCGTAAGCAGATGATAAATCCCCAACCGAAGGCAATCAGGTTCAGGGCAGCAACGGTAAGGCCGCCAATCGTCCACGGGGGAAGTGCATCGCTTGCGCCGAAGGAGAACACCATGTACCCCCCGTTCAAAACAAAACCCCGAAGAAAATCCCCGGCTGCAGTTGTTGTTCGACCATCAAATCCGTCACCAAATTGGGAGAGTAAAAACGGCATCCAGGCAAGCACTGTTACCCAGGTTGGTACCAGTGCCAGAACTAGGTTCAGGCTTTCCTGCTTCCACAAATTCCAGCCTACTAGGATAATCAACGTTGGCACTGCAATCAGCAAAGCAACGGCATAGTTTGTAAGGAACAGCAGGGAGCACATTAGCCCTACCATAAAACAATCGAATCGGCGTTGGCTTTTAATGTAGCGCTCCACGGCTAACGCTGTGCCGGTTACAAGCAGGCACACAAAACTATAGTAGCGGGCAAAGTGGAAGAGAAAGATAAGAAAGGGGGATGTACATAGCAGGAAGGAGAGCATCCATGCGCGGGATTGAGGAAGGGATTGTACGGCCCGAACGGAGATGATTGCGACGGTTAGCGAGCCGCACAGCACGGAGAAAACG
>DAIOTT010000045.1:0-22060 GCA_036751885.1 Candidatus Sumerlaeota bacterium | reverse complement strand
AGAATATTGCTGCCAAACACTACATCAGTTCAACACAAACTACAAATCCTTATAAACAAGGGGAAAAAAAATTCTGAACAGTGAAAAATCTTAGCAAGGGGCCTTACTATGCCACTGGCTTTGTGCCGGGGGCGCCGATGCGCATCCATTCTTTGAGCGTGTCGTAGCTGCAAGGCGTAACGCGCCACTCTGCGTCCTCTGAGGCGGGGTGGGCTTTGGCTTGGTAATCGGCCAACGTGATCCAGCGAACGGCGGTGATTTCATCTGTATTGAATTTGATTGCCGGTTCATCAGGCAAACGCCCTAGAAAGACGTGAATGTGCTCGAAGCCGTTCATGGCGGTGGGGGTCATGATCGCGACGCGCTCAAGTTCAAGGGCTTCCAGGCCCATTTCTTCGCGGCATTCGCGGTGGGCGGCCTCTTGGTAGAGTTCGCCTGAGTTGACGTGCCCGCCCACGGAAATATCCCACCAGCCGGGGAAGCGGTCTTTTTTTTGGCTGCGCTTTTGTTGCAGAAATTGCCCCTGCGGGTTGCAGAGAATCACGTGGATTGCCCGGTGAATCAGGCCCTTGGCGTGTATTTCACCCCGGGAAGCGGTACCGATTTTCCGGTCATCAAAGTCCACAACGTCCAGCAATTCGCCGTCCGTGCTGGAGGGTTGGTAGGCGCCGTTTTCAACGTCATTCGTGTTTTCGTTTTTGGCATTCGGGGTTAAATCGCTGCTCATCATCATGGGGCTTGACCTTTGGTTTTGCTGCTGGAAATCCGGTCGTCTACAAGTTCAGCAAGCTGGTCTCGGCGTTCTTTGCGCTGGGCCATAATGCGGGCATGGGCTTGCATATCGGGGAATTTATCGTAGGGATCTACAATTTCCACGCCAAGGATGAATTCCAACACGTCCTCGAGGGCGATAACGCCCTCCATGCCGCCGAACTCGTTTGTTACAACAAGCAGGTGCTCTTGAGATTCAATGAACTTATTTAAGAGGTCGCTGGCGGGGATTGTTTCGGGGACGAATTGGGCAGGGCGCATGAGATCTTTGAGGGTTTTGTTTTTCAGCGATTCTTGATCTTCGCTGACTAGGTGATCAAAAATGGTGCGCCGGTAGATGATGCCCTCTACTTTGTCGGGGTTGTTGTTGTGAATCACGGGAAGGCGACTATGGCTCCAGTGGTCGCTGTTGGCTTTTACCATGGAGAGGGGCATATCAGCGGGGAGCATGTAGACGACGGTGCGGGGGGTCATCAGGTCCTTGGCGGTGACATCGTTTAGGAGGAGGGCATTGGTCATCCATTGGCCTTCATCGGGCCGAAGCTTGCCTGCCTTTACGGCCATTTCAGCCATGGCAAGGATTTCATTTTCGCTGGGGGCGGATTCATCCTCGGTTTTGCGCCGCAGGAAGCGGGTAACTATGCTGCTGAGGAATACAAGGGGTTTTGTGATGAAGATAATCACAAGAATGGGCCCTGAAACAATCGGCGCAACGCGATCTGCAAAGGTTACACCCAAGGTTTTGGGGATGATTTCAGCAAAGATCAGGATAATGATTGTTAAGATTATACTGTAAATGAGCGTGGCAAGATCAGGGTTTTGGGCAAAGGCACGACCAATCAATGAACCCGCGAGCGCCGGGCCCATGGAGTTGGCAATGGTGTTTAACGTGAGGATCGCCGCGATGGGTTGATCGATATTCTGCCGCAGTTTATGCAGGCGAATGCCGTTGCGCGTTCCGTTGTTTTTCAGTTCTTCTACCCGACCAGCAGAAATACTGTACAGCGAGGCTTCAACCAAACTGCAAAAAAAGCTGATAGAGATGCAGATGAAGGTAATCAGGAAAACGGCAATTAGCAAGGCGGTGTATCCTTATGAGCAATGCTTGTGCGCTTGCTTTGCTGGTTGAATGGGGAAATCAAGTACTGCAATTGAGTAACGTTCGGTTTAGAGTAAGGTGACATATAATACTATCCAAGGAACAAGAAGGGTTGTGTTAGCTTCAACCAGAAATATGTAATGGGCATAATGATTTGGCCAATGGGGAGCACTTGAATGGCAATTAGCAGCACAATCAGGCCAAAGCGTGTGTAATTATCCCAGGCTTGGTAGTACTGACCGCGCCCGCGAATGAAAAAATGGTAGAAGATGTGGCTGCCATCCAACGGGGGAATGGGCAACAGATTGAACAGAATAAGCAGTGCGTTGAGGAAGATCACTTGCCGGCAAAAATCAATAAACAGGGTGTAAAATGATTCGTTGTACGCCCACCACTCTAAGGGAATACCGTAATAGTACACGGCAGAAAAAAGGCCCAAAGCAAAGCCGGCAAAAATCATGATGAGAAAGTTCATAAACGGGCCGGCGAGGGTTACAACGACGTTCCAATTTTTATCTTTGAATTGATTTTCATTCACGGGTACAGGCCGAGCCCACCCAAACATAAATCCACCGGCCCCCAAAAACATGAGGCAAGGAATCAAGATTGTTCCAACAAATTCAATATGGTTCAGCGGGTTTAGGTTTACGCGGTTCTCATAGGCAGCAGTTAAATCCCCCGCCCACTTGGCGGTTACGGCATGCCCGTACTCGTGAAGCGTAAGGCTGAACAAAAATATGGGGTAGTAAATTAGGAATTGCCCAATGGTGGCATCGTCTATCATATAAAATTCACTCGTTTGAGCCTAATAGCAAACAAATGGGGCACGATCTTGGTATTCATTATCATAAACTCAGGAGGTAAACTCTTATGGCGAACGAAGAGAACCACGATCACCAGAACCAGAACAAGGAAAACCACGATCAACATGCTGAATCCGCTGCGCATGGTGAACACGGTGAACCAAAAGGGGCAAAAGATGAGCCCATTATCACAGAAACTTATTACGCCGATGATTCAAATGCCCATGAATCCGCGGATTGGGGAGAGCCGCGGAATTTTGTGCAAACCATGTGCGATTCACTCATCAAAAAAGTCCCCCTAGATGTGCTTCACCATTTGAACAACAGCCAAAAGGAACTCATTAAAGCGGGAATAGCCTTGGGGGAAAACCGCTTGAGAAAAGCAGAAAAAAACATGCAACGCGCTAAAGATTTGCACGGCAAAGATTCCTAAAGCGGTTGCCCTGTATTCTAGTAAAATAAATACCACAGGCACAAAACGTTGATCATTTGAAGTGATGTACAGCGAGAAACGATTATAAACCCGGTTTCAGGTATTATTCACTTGAACCGGGTTCAATCTCTAAATCTTCATCCTTCAACGAATCCAACGGCAGGGAACCGGATTTATGTTCTTGAACTTTTTTACGGTTTACCTGAACCATGGCAGGGCGTAACACGCGGCCTTTGAGTTCCCAACCGGGGCGGCTGACAACTAGAATAACGCCTTCTTCTTTTTCCGGATCGTAATCCGTGCTAACGGCATCGTGCAAATTGGGATCAAATAATTCACCAACGGGGTTTAGCTCTGAAAGCCCACTCTGTTTGAGTACCATTCCAAATTCCCGGTGAATCATCATAACACCTTTGCGCACACTTTCCAAATCTGTGGCAGATTCAAGGGAGTGCAGGGCAATGGCAAAATGATCCATGGGGTTGATCAAGTCCCGCATCAGTTCTTCCTTGGCGTACTTGCGAAGATCTTCTTTTTCTTTTTGAAAACGCCGACGTTGATTTTCAAGATCAGCGCGGCTGCGGAGGGATAAATCGTGGGCTTCTTTGAGTTGTTCTTTAAGCTCTGAAATGGATTGCTCAAGCTCTGCAACTTTTTGCGCAGCTTCGGCTGAAGGCGCTGCTCCAGAAATCCCCTCTGTGTCAGCCCCGAACAACTCTTCATCATCTAGTAACTCCAACGCTAAGGCGCCGGAGGTGTGAGCGTGGTACATTGACCGACGAAGGCGGTACTTTCGACGACGAAGAAGCTTTTGCAATCTGTTCATGATAAAACGGATAAATCCAATAGATTAAAATCGATTTTCTTGTAACCATTCCGTTAGAAGCCCGCAAGCATGAATGGTTTATCAGGCACAATATTTCCGGTTCATCTCCGATAAGCATTCATTTGAACAATAAATCAGAATAGGAGTTGAACAAAATAGCACACAGAAAGGCAGCGTGTTGCAGCCCACGGATTAGGATTTAGGCTTTTCCAGAAACACCGTTTCGCCTGCTGCAAGGCCTTCAATAATAACGACTTCGGTGCCATTTTCAAGGCCTGGAACGATGGTTTTTTTTGTGTGATTCAAACCGTTTTTGGTGTAAACATAGTACCCCGACTCAGCGCGTTGAAGCGCTTCAAGCGGAACGGTGAGGGTGTTTTTGTTTTCCGAGAGAAGGATTTCAACAGCAGCGGAAATCCCCGGCTTTAGGTTTTCTGGGGGGTTGATGAGGTTCAATTCAATTTCAAAAACCTTATCGCGGGAAATCTGTTCGCCGGGTACCAGCGTGCCGCCCGCGCTGGTTTGCCGATCAATTGCAACGTTGCCAAGCTTGGAAATTACGGCGTCGACTTCTTGGCCCGCAAACGCATCGAACCGCACCTTGGCGGTTGTGCCTTCTTTCACTTCCAAGTAGTAAATTTCAGGAATTTGCGAACGAACAATTAGGGTATTCAGATCAGGAATTTCACCGACAATTTGGCCGCGGTCTAAATCGTCCCCGGGTTTGCTTTCTACCATTTTGTTTTGCGACCATTCCCACCGGCTGCTGCGTTGGAAAAGCCCCGCCACGGGGGCATTGATTTTGGCTTGTTCAATTTTGCGCTGATCTAATTCCAAATCCCGCAGCAAGCTGTTGCCGCGGAGCTTTGATTCTTCGATTCTCGCCATGAAGCGTTCAATCTCTGATTGTGTGGCGGTTTGGCTGGAGCGCAAATCTAAGTCTTTACCCTGAGTATTGAGGCGCGAATTTGAGAGCTCCGAACGGGCAGAACGAAGATCGTCCTCCGGAACAATTGAGCGTTGAAGCAGAACTTCCGTTTCAGCGAGTTGCAGCGTAACATCCTCCAGCCGAATGCGGTTGAACTCCAACTCAGATTGGGCGCTGTCAACATCAAGACTATTGCTGCTGAGGGCAATTTTCAGGGAATCAATGTTGGCTTCCAAGTCCTCTTTTACGCGTTTAATATTTTCTAGGCCTTCTTCAACATCCTTAACAACTTCTTCATCCTCCATTACCATTACCTGCTCGCCTTCTTTCACGAACTGGCCTGTTTCAGGGAGAAAGATCAACTTCCCATTAAAGGGCGCTTGAATGGCAACAACCCGCTGAGCTTCCACAAGGCCGACTTCTTTGATCAGGATTTGGAAGGTTTTGGGGCGTACTTTGTAGGTGCTTTCTTGCTCGGTATTTTCCGGGGCACAAGCTACTGTGAAGAATAGAACACTAAACAACAAAAGGCCCCGTTGGAGGCCTTTTGTTGTGCTTAGATGCTTGGTAAGGGTGTTGGAATTCATTATGCCTTTTTCAGCTCTTTATTGATTGCCATACGCCGACGTAGGGCTTCTTGGCGCGAGCGGTTTTTGTTTTTGTATTTCATCTCTGGGTCACGAGTAACATCGGTGTTATCCTCGTGCCTGCGGTAATGGTAGAGCACTTCGTGTACCCGATCCACGCTGTATTTTTCACCCGTTTTCAGAACCATGTCGTAGTCTTCGCCAAAGTTCCCGTAGTTGACTTCATCGTAAAGGCCAAACTCTTGGAGTACCGCTTTGGCGAAAATGCGCACCGCACCGCCGCCATCGCGACGCAGGATTTGATTTCGGCTGTAACCACTGTGGGTAATGGGGGCAACGTCTTCAACAATTACACCTTGTTCATTCATCAGGCGGTAATAGCTAATCGCGAGGCCGCATTTGGGGTTGTTCTCCAAATGACCGATCATTTTTTCCAACGTTGTGGGCGCGTATTCATCATCAGAATCAAGCTGGCAAATGTACTTGCCGCGAGCTTCACGAATGCCGTGGTTGAGGGCCGAGGCAATGGAACCGCCGGTGCCGTTGAACAGGCGAATGCGTGAATCTTCCTGCGCCAAACGCTTGATCAGCTCCAAGGTGCCATCCGTTGAGCCGTTATCAACAATGATGACTTCAAAATCTTGGAAGGTGCCGTTTTGTACCTTGTTAATGGCGTTTTCAATGTATTTTACACGGTTTAGAATGGGGATGACCACGCTGGCAAGAACGACGGGTTTTTCAGCCGGTTGGGGAACATCAGCGAAATCGTGATCAATCCAAGCACCGATGCGTTTAAGGCCTTTTTCAAAGACCGACGTGATTTCTTTTTCAACATCTTCGGGGTAGAAAACGTAGGAGAATCCGCCTAATTTTCCGCGGCCTGGCGAGTGAAGCGCGCCGGATTTTGAATCGTCGACTTCCACGATTTTGTGGCGGTAAAGCACATGGGGTACATTTTTGATCAGGCCGTTTTCCATGATCTTGAGTTGCATATCATACTCCCAAGCATGCTTGAGGGATTCATCGAACATGCCGACTTCTTTAATTGCATCGGTACGGTAGATAATCATGGCACCAAAATCGAACCGCTCGTGGGGGCAACCTGCGTGCTCGTGGAGTTTTATGGTTTCTTCTTTCCCGTTTTTGTCTTCAGTGTAGTTGGGGTACAATACATAGGCGTCGCTGTTGTGGGCGGCGAACTCGGTAATTCTGTCACAGAAGTCCATGTTCAGCCGAACGTGGGCACCAATTGTGATAAGCAAGGAATTCGCATGTGCGGCGTTCACTGCGGCGTTGAAGCGGGCTGCATCGCCGGAGATTGAGGAAGGGAGGAGCGTTGTGCGAGAATGTAAGGATTCTGGAAGAACCGATTTATCGCTGACTCCTGTGAGGATTAGTTTCGAGGAGCTGGCAAGGCGTGTTGCCAAATGTTGGAAAAGTTCTTTGCGATCTTCCGGTGAAACTCCGTCCAGCGGGGCAATAAATACGCAGGTAATTGCGCTTGGTTCACTCATGTTGTACAAGTCCTTCGTTTCGGTGATATAGGAGTGGGCTTCAACTTCAGGCTCGTGATGATTGGGGGCTTCAGGCTGTGGAACTTGGGCCTCAGGCGCTTGCGGCGGCAAGGAGGCTTTGGGCTCTGGGGCTTGGAGCTGTTGATTTTCATCGGGTAAAGCGTTTTCCGTTGTTTGGCCCAACGAGAGATTAGAATCAACAACGCCATCGGCCTTAGGTGTCAAGGCTTCCTCAGGATTTTGGTCATTTTCCTCAAATTCAAGGGCCGAATTTGCAAAATCGTCGGCAAATTCCTTCGGCAAATTTTCATTCTTCGGTGAAGAAGATGTGGGTTCGCCCTCTATTTCCGGTAACGGATTGAGCTCCGATTTCCAATCAGACTTCTCGTTCATCTGCTCCTCTGAATGGTGCTGCGATTGTGGTTCTGATTCTGCCATTGATGAGGATTCAACAAAACCGAATTCGGATTCTAAGATGGATTCTGATTCCCAATGTTGAGGCTGAGGTTCAAGCTGGAGGCGATTTTCGTCGGTAAGGTTTTGAGTAAACTCCGCCTCAAGAAGATCAGATAATTCCTGAACCGCCGACTCATCCTCAACGTTTTGATCAGCGAATTGTTCAAAGTTATGATCAGTAGTTTGTGCTCCGGGGAGGGGAATTTGATCTGTTACTTCAAGCAAATCATCATTCAAAGTTTCGGGGATTTCATCGGAATGAACTGAGAAGGCTTTTGGTGTTTCCGTAATCGAGCGTTCATCACCATCGTTGCCCGGGAACTTTTGGGCTCCGCTCGCGTCCAGCTCCTCTTGGGGAGCAAGATCTTCATCGTTATCTGATTGGTTTAGTTCTATGATGACGGGTTCTGGTACTTCTTGCGGCGTTGCGCCAGCCTGCGCCGTGGTTTCACCGTCTGATTCTTGGGAAGGCCAATCGGCATTCTCCATCTGTGGAGTAAATGCTGAGGTGTTAGCTGGCGTTTGAAGTTGACGAGTATTCCCCTCATCATCCTGCTGCAAAAGGTCCTCTGTAAGGTCTTCATCCTGGACGGAAGGGTGGTTGGCATGATCAGAGAATTCTTCCTGAGTGAAGATGGGTGCATCAGCGGAATCACTTTGAGCTGAATCACGGTCAACGTCGGGAAGCGAATCAAACAAATCACCGATAAATTCATCGGGATTTTTCGAGAGTAATTCATCGGTAACTTCGCCCGGCACAAAATCCTGGGGCGTTTGCTCGGCAAACTCTTCGGGTAATTCTAGGGCTTCTTCCAACTCCTCCGCCAGCATGCTGACCACCTCAGAGGTTGAGGGATCATTGTCAGAATCCGCCGAGGATTGTTCCGCTGCGGAATCATCGGGTTCGGGTTCGACCGAAAAGAGTTCCGCCGTTTCGGATTCATCGGGTTGGAACGCAGAATCTGGAAGCGTATTCCCGGAAAGGTTGTTATCGGGAAAAATGTTTTCCGTGGATGCATGATCAATTGTGGCATTATCCGATGTTGCATTATCCGATGTTGCGAAGTCGAAACCATCCTCGGATTGCTCAGCTGTTGATTCAGGATCAGCCGTTGGTTCGGCGGAAATTTGAAACTCAACTTCATCAACTGAGTCCAGCAGTTCACTTGTGCTAAGCGCTTCATCAACATCGGAGCTTTCATCCTGAGCCGGAAGATTCAGCGGTTCTGAGTCTTCAACAAAGGCGGAATCCGCGGCGCGCTGAGTATTTTGAAAGCGGTTCAATGCTTCCGCTGAATCCGGGGGAATCAGGTTGCTTGCGGAGTACCCGGGGACGTTTTCAATCAGGAAGCGAATGGCAAGGGGAGCTGTACCTTCCTCTAAAATGCGCTCAAGCTTCAGCAAAAAGGTGTTTCGTTTTTCCGTTAAAAAGAGCTTTGGTTTAGCTTTCCAAACTTTTTCCAACTCGGTGGCTGTTGCATCTTCCTCTTGAGTTAGCAGTTCCTCGTGTTGTTTTTCGCCGGGTTGCAGGCCAATAATTTGGAGGGGGGGGCGTTCACTGGTGGGAATACCAGAGAGGGAAAGAAGATTTTCCACCAAATGGCCAATCTTGATCGCATCGCCCATTTCCAGCAAATAAAGCGAACCCGTTTCGTTGCCAGAACCGGCGCGCAACACCAAGGAAACAGCCTCTTCAACGGTCATGAAGAAACGCGTAGCCTCAGGGTCTGTAATGGTAATGGGCTGGCGGCTTTCAATCTGGCGTTCAAAAACGTGCAACGCCGAGCCCCGGCTGCCGAGCACGTTGCCGAAGCGCACAACAGAGAATAGCGTGCGGCTTTCCTGCGAAAGGGAGAAAACCATTTCTTCAGCCAAGCGCTTGGTTGCACCCATTACGCTGAACGGGCGCACGGCTTTATCGGTGGAAATCAGTACAAAACGTTCACACTCAAAATCATGGGCAAGCTGAGCAGCGGCAACGGTTCCGAAAACATTGTTGCTTAGGGCTTCCAACGGTTGGTGTTCCATGAGGGTTACATGCTTGTGCGCTGCGGCGTGAAAAACAACTTCAGGGCGAAAGCGCTCGTAAACTTCCGCCAGCTGGCGCGTTTGGCGAATGTCACACACCACCGTTTGGAGTTTTTCCCGTTCCCCTTGAAACTGGCTTAGCACCTCATGCAGGGAGTTTTCGCCTCGGCCTACAAGAATGATGATTTCAGGCTTATTCAAAAGAATTTGGCGAACAAGTTCCCGACCAATTGACCCACCGGCCCCCGTTACAAGAACCCGTTTACCGCGAAGGTATTGTCGGCTTTCAGGCAGTAATTGATCCACCGTGGGGCGAAAAAGTAGATCCTCAATCTTCACCCGTTTCAAGGAGTGGATTTGAACTTTCTCATCATCAATATCTGCCAAGGAGGGAACCACCAGCAGGCGAATGCCGCGCCCTTTGCAGAGGTCAACTATTTCAGCCAGAAGCTGTTGCGACGCCCCTTCGCCGGAGAGCAACACCACACGAGCATCGGTTTTCTCTAGCAGTTGGGGTAAGCCCTGCAATCCCCGAACGGACTCCACCCCACCGATGTTTTTCTCCAACGGCGTTTCATCCAGCACGACAAATCCAACCGGGCGGAATCGGGCTTCCGTTACATCTTTTTCAGACCAACTATGGATTTGCCGATTCAACAACAAACAGTTGGAGCTTGTTCCAACAATGATTGTAGCGGGAGCATTGGGGGAAAGTTGGCTTCGGCTTTCTAACCACAAACGACCCGAAAACCGAAATCCTGCGGTGAGTAAAAAACCCACAATGAAATACAGGGGGATGATTTGCCAGGGGATTCTAAGAACGTGGGACGATGTTGCCGAAACATTAGCCAAGGGGAGATCAAAAAACATTTCCTGCCGTTCAAGAAGCATGTTGAACAGGGCAAAAAGAACGAACCCAATCCCCGTGGCAAATAACAACCGCTTCAACTCGGGAATGCCCGTGTAACGAAAATTCGTCAAATAAAGCCTAAATGCACCGAAAATTCCCAGCTGAAATAGAACAACCCAAGGCGAAAGCAAATTTCGCTGGGTTTGGTACGGAGAATTTATCTCGAGTGAAAGCTCATCGCCAAAACGCAAATCGTACGCAAGGCGCCAAGCAATAAACAAAAGCAACGCGTCGATAACGAGAACAATTCCACGGCGAATCCATAGTGATTGATTGGGCACAGAAAAAACCTCCCAATGGAGTAAAAATGAGTGAAGACAAAATGCTACTAATTTGAGTGTGACACGAAGTACTTTTCCGGACAAGTGGGGAAAAGGGATTTTTCAATCCGGTGATTTTGCACGGTTATTCAATCAGCAACAGAACGTTTCCCACAGTAGAAAAGGCTTTATTTCAAACTGATTGCAGAAAAAATTCATGGCAACTGATTCAGCCTCAATGGTCTACCATTATGTTGCACGCATGCAACATAGGTTGCAATGAGCCTTTGCAATTTTGTCTCACCGATTGCAAATGCACTTTCACAAACGCTTCAGAACTTGATCACGATTCTAATTCAAAGATTTGTAACTTTGGGTAAAAATATTAGACAAAGCGCAATATTATTAACCCGTGAAATTTCATAAACAATTGAAATGAATTGACTTACACAAAATTAGATTAAACAGTAATTCCGGGATGATGAACCCCGGAATTACTTATGCGCCCAATGCTCAGTGGAACGACATTTACACATTGTAAATTACACCCTGCTTGAAACGTTCCAAAAGCTTTCAACGGGAAATTAATCCCCTTAATCTCTTTCTGGTTGCCAACAAAACAGGAATTGAGAAGCTTGGACTTACCTTACTAGGCGTTGGTACTCATGATTGTGAAACTCAACCATAAATCCCCTTATGTTCTCCTACTTTCCGCTTTATCCTTTGTGCTTGTTGGTTGTCATTCTATGCATACCTACCCGGTAAATGACAATATTTACCACCCCGTTGTAGCAAGCAGTCAGGACGTACAGGTTTTCCGCAACACACCAGCCAGACCATATAAAGTTGTGGCTGTTGTTGATTCGTTCTTAAGCGTGGAGCTTACCCGCGAGATAAAGCGCAACCAGCTTTTAGATTTACAACAAAAAGCCGTAGAAGCCGGCGGTGATGGAATTATTGAACTGGAAGCCCTTGAAGAAACAAGAACGGGAATGCTGCTTGATCCCACCTTACCCACAGGAAATTGGAAACAGGGGGATTTTGGGTTGGTTTTCCTAAGGGCAAAAGTCGTTCAATTTCAAGATGAACCAGAGTGGGAAGAAGAACAAGCAGAGGGCAACGCCCCCCAAGTTGTTCGCTCCACCACAAACCGCGAGCAGCTGATGGACTTAGATTCCTTAGTGGTGATTGAAAAAGCGCCCCCCGCAGAGCTTGAAACGCTCCCCGCCTTATAACAATCAAGCCCTTGAATTGATTGCTCCATTCAATCGACTCGATTCACCGGTGAACCTAAAATCATTTTGCCGACGCTGATTTCTTCAGAAATAAAAAGGGTGAAACCCCGACGTTCATTCATCGGGGTTTCGACGTTACTACTTCGTTTGTTGAGCAAGAAATCCTTGCGAAGCGATTAGCTGTTCAGCTCGAACTCGATAATGTATTTCCCGAGTTTATTGATCAGGTAAACTTCTTTATCTGCTATGGTGCGAAGCTGTTTGCGTTGATCCAAGTAAATTAGCCCTGCTTTTGTGCCAGACTTATGAATCGGAACGGCAATGTAAGTTTGCACATTTAGGGAAAGCAGGCTTGCGCTGGAATCATTTCCTTTGCGATGTTCACCCCAAACGTTGGAGTAGATTTCATCGTTCTTCCAAGCATCATTTGCAACTGTAAGGGGAACAGGGTGGTTTTTCTCGAAAGACGTCCACTCCTCGTTATTACCCGTCCAGGCTTCTATTACCCAGCGTTTTTGAACTTTGTTTGGCACCATCAGGAAACCATTCTGCATTTCAATGGTAAGGCAAAGGTATTCCAAGGCTTTGGTGTACATTTCAGTTTTGCTTCGCCCGCCGCTTCTTGCCAATTGGCCAACAACTTCGGCGTAATGCTCGGCAATCCAAAGCATATCTTCTGCTTTTTTTTGTTTCTCATTCGCTGCTTTTTCAACATTATTTTCATAGATCATGGAGACAACATCAGGGCCGCTTGCAACGTCGCTTCCGCTTACAGGAATTGCGTTGCCATCAAACTCAGCAGAATCCGCAATATGCAAATCTGGAATGCTAACAACATCGTTTTCATTACTTGCGGCTTCAGCGCGTTTTACCGCTGCTTTAAGAGCAATCTCGTGCTGGGTCATTTTAACCATGGTTTTATCCCATGTTTCCTCCGCACGATGGGATTCTTTATCTTTAAACAAAATTTCCGTGGAGCCGATGCGAATTGAATCGCCGTTCATGATTTGAACTTTACCCTTAACTTGTTGCCCGTTTCGTTGAGTGCCGTTGCTGCTGTCTAAATCTTCCAAAATCCATTTTCCATCATCGAAAAACACAATCGCGTGGGAGGATGAAACACGTTGATCTTGTAAAACTAATTCGTTTTTCCGTGTACGCCCAATTGTAAGCGGCATAACTTTCTTCAATTCAATGTTGTAAGCCCACATACCGGGCCCATCGACGAGTAAACTTGCGGACATAAGCAACTACCTTGGGTTTGAACTTTATGTTATTGAATGCAAGAACTACACTGAGGGCAAAGGCTTTTGTCAATTCAACGTTGCTTTTGTTTAGGTATTGCCCTGCATTAATGAATTATACCCTGCCGAACAGAAATAAAGCAGAAATTTCTGCGTACCCAGAAACTCAACGTTGCATTCTCATTTCTGAACAAGTAAACAGTTCACCATGAACCAATTTACGATCATAATATTTTCCAGCCTTATAGTCCTGATTCCGCCTGCTGCAAACGCTTGTACCTCCTGCTTTATGGATGCGTACGACGATTTACCTGAGGGCGGCGGGATGCCGATGTTGTTTGGGGTGGACGATGGTACGGCCGCTTTGGAGGCAAAAATTGAGAAGGGTTTTTTGGCCAATGAAACTTCGTTTCGGCCTCGAAACATTCCACAGGAACAAGCGGATGATCAGCCCACATCACAATCGGCTTATGAAGCCCCCGTGCTGTTGATCAGCAATCAAACTTTGTACTCAGAGGACGGAAATTCCTTTCAACATCCTTTTGAAAACACCGCACCTGCCGAACGTTCCTTGGCTGATGCAACCCTCTCAATCAATCAGCCGTGAATAATTCTAGATGCATGACGATTCAATAGTTCCTGCGCAACTAGAAGGCGCGAAAGCCCCACGGGTTTTCTTGGAGCATGGAATTGGTTTCTTCCCCATAGAACACCACTCGCTCCCCTACACGCAAAGTTTGCGTTCCGCTGTATTTGCATTTCAACCCACCGTGATTTGTTTAGAGCTTCCTGCCTGTTTGGAAGAAAAAATTCGCCAAACGATTCAAGATCTCCCAAAGCTGCATTTCATCTTCTGCCAACTTAGCGGCTTGAATGCTGTTTGGCAGTTTGTTGCCGACCCCGCCGACGCCCGAGTTGAGGCGTTTCGGTTGGCGCAAGAATTAGGGCTTGAGGTTCGCTGTGTGGATTTAGACGCCGCCGCAGCTGAGGAACCTTACCAGCCTTTGCCCGATGAGTTGGCAATCAATCAATTGCTCGCCGAAAACTCTGCGGCTTACGGCAGTCTTCTAACGCAGGGCGCGTGTACCCGCTACACACCGTTTCGCCGCGTGCGTGAAATTGTTCGGCAATTTGAAGAACTGAAAACCGAACGCATTTTGTTTGTTGGGTATGCGCTTTTAATCCCCGCGATCATTGCCCTGATGAATCACCGCGAAGCCCTACAACCGGCACCAAAGCCCCTTCCCCCTACGCACCAGCTACACATTCTTCAACAGTTCGCTATTGTTCCCGTACAGGCAGAGCAAATCCCCTTTGCCGTGAGTGAACTCCCCTTTGTTGTTAACGATTGGGAGGAATTTAGAAGAACCCACGGGGACGACGCAACATTTGATCTTAAGGGCTCCTTACTCCGGTTGTTTGCAACAGCCGCTGCCCAATACGAAGAGGAAACACACGAGAAAATCTCCCCTGCGGACGAGCGTGTTTTTCTGAGATTTTCCCGCAATCTTGCCCTGCTGAATAATAAACTGCGACCCGGAATTTATGAACTTATTACCGCTGCCAAGGCTTGCATGGATGATGATTATGCGGCGATTTTGCTGGTGCTGATTTCTCAATACCCCCCCTGCGGAGACGATGCGCGCACCCTGAGTGACAGGCACCAAAGTCACACCCTTTACCACACGTTTAACAACGAGTTACAAAAGGTATTTCCCCTCTACCCAGAATCAACACTTGGCACCTTGGAATTCCATTTTAAAAAACGCAAGCAAGCTAGCGCGCAACAGCGTGAAGCGTGGAAGGAGCAATACTGGTTGTTCAGCGACGGCGGGATTTGCACTTGGCCGGATGAAAGCATTCGCGAGGAGAAGTTCTTTGAACTCATTCGGCAACGCTCGCTTCAGCAGCTTACCGATGAACACCGAACCACGGAGGAATTCCAAACGTCGCTGCAGGATGGTTTGGACATTCGCGAAACAATCCGCAATTGGCACTCGCAAAAAATCTACGTCAAAAAAGAACGTCGGCCCCCAGGGCAAGTAGGGGCCTTAGTTGTTGTGTGGGAAGACAAACCGCTGGACGACCCCGATTGCTGGAATGTTACGCTCTACTCGGAAAACGAGAAGGAATCCGATATTTCTTTCTGCTCTACCCCGTTGGGTGAAGAAGTTGTAGGCCCCCAAATTTCAGTGTGTTATTACAACTGCATTCTCTCAGTATTCCCTGCGCAAAACATACCTGATGTTTGGCAGGAACCATTACTTCAAGATTGGGATACTTGCAGCCAATTACTGATTGCTGCGGGCATTTTGCTGAGTGAAGATAAGTTCATCACCGTTGTAGCTGCCCACCCCCCAGATCAAGAACTTCGGGAATTTGCTCGCCAAAACCACAAGGCCCTGCTGTTCCTACCGCTGCAAACTTTCGGCAGAAAAACGCTAAAATCCATGCGCCGGTTTCATGTGCTCAGCAGCCGCAACGCACGCCTGTGGGGCGCAGACTACATCGATGATTAAGCCCAACTAAACCAACCGTTGCACGAAACTCTTACAAGGACTTCATTCCCATGCATCACAAACTTGCTGTTCTGATAACACTCACGATTTTGCTCTTCAGTGTCACTCTTAACGCGCAGCAGAATACCACCGAAAATGCCACCGCTAACGCCGAAGAAGTAAACTACTCTGCGGAACTAGATGCATTGATTGAAAGCCTAACAGGAACTTTTACGTCGCAAAAAGGAATCACGGGAAACACTGAAGTGATTTATGTGACTCGCCTACCAGAATTCAGCCGCGCCGTGTATATTGAAATTCACACGCAAAAAGGCGATGATGAATCAGGCGAATCTGAATCGCAAGCTACTGACTCTATTGTTTACCAGGCAGTTTGGAAGCTTCACCAAGTGAACAATGAAATGCGTTGGCAGTTTTGGGAAATCACGACGCCAGAAAAGTTTGTGGGCATTCACCAAGATGAAAAGCTGCGCGATGAACTTTGGATGTACCAGCTGCGTGAACTTGATTGTTGCGAAATGAAAGTGGTAGAAGCCTCCGGAACCTACACCGCTAGAACGTTGCACGATTGCTGCATACTTGGAGAAGGGGAAAATAAATCTCCGGTGCCGAGCATTCTAAATATTACGGCAAACAAAAACGGATTTGTGCTGGAATCAAACCATACAGGGATCAGCACCAGCGCGCGATTTGTAAAAAGCAACTAGACGCCCGTGTAGGTTGAGACTTGGACAACACTCATCGAACTGCACACTCTGACTGCCCACTCTAATAGGGGCCTATAAAATGAAAATCACATTCCTTGAACTCCGTCGCGATCCAAAAAAGCTTCTCGATGCATTGGAGCGGAACGAGCAAATCACTTTGTCTCGGCGAGGAAATATTGTTGCTCAAGTTATCCCCACACCGCACCAATCAAAAGAAGTAAAAGTCACGCAAAACCCAGCCTTTGGAATGTGGGCAGAAGATAAAGAGACTGAAAATCCTACTCAAAATGTTCGCAACATTAGGCGGAGCCGTTTTCATGATCTTTGATTCCGATGTATTGATTTGGTGTTTACGGGGAAATCAACGTGCTGCAGCGGCAATTGAAAAAGCACCCTACAAGGCAATCTCCGTTGTAAGTACGATGGAACTAATTCAAGGTGCTCGTAATAGGCGTGAGCTTGGGCTTATTCGTTCATTCCTAAAAGATTTGGTTTTATCATACGTCACCCCTTACGGAGGTCATCGGGCACCGTGCAAGCGTCTACATGTAGGAATACACAATAAAGTCAGGGCTTGCACTTGCTGATGCCTTAGTCGCTTCAACAGCAGTTGAAAACAACATACCCCTAAACACAGGAAATGGAAAACACTTTAAGTCTATTTCGGAATTGAACATGAAACCCTTTCGCCCAGAATAGTTTGAACCAGATAACCGCATTTCAATTCAACTTAGGATACACAATGTCCCCATCGGAATCAATCCCGTTTACAGGATCATAGTAGGTTGCCCCCTCATCAGAATCACCATCGGGGCCCACACTCCAGAGCTTCCACTCTGAATCATTTATCACGCTGTAGTGTATGGGCTCACCGCTGAACGGGTCAGTTGGAATTGCGCCGTTGAAAAGGGGTGCAACCTCTTGTAAACTTGCTGGTGGTAAACCCGTTTCTTGTTCGAAAAACAAAACCGCTGTTGCAATCTGGGCTAAGCGCAGGTTGGCAACGGTACTTGCTTCACGTGTGCTGATTTCTCTGTAATTTGGTCCGTTATTTTTTTGTATTTCAAGGAGTGCGGATACAAATGAATCTTGGGATTCAGGGATTTCCGGAACCTGATACGTTCGCTGATCGTATTGGCCCTGCAACTGTTGAATGATTTGATCACCGTAATTTTTGAACAATGCTTGCACCGATTCGATAGACGGACGTTCGGCTAGTGGGGCTTTTCCGTTTTCCTTGAGGAAGGTATTAATCTTCTCCAACTGATCTTCATCAGTCTTAGAAAATTCTATTTCAACTTGAATCGCTAATGCCTCAAACTCATTACGCACGGCAGTTATTAACGGCTCTTTTGTTGCCTCAACACGGATCATGCAGTTTCTAAGTTCTGCTAATTGCTTGGGAGTTAATTTGTTCTCGTGCATCGTAATCATAACGGATCGACTGGCGATATTTGTAATCGCATAACCTATCAGGTGAGAAATTAAAAATAAGCCTTCGCTTTGGTAATCTCTCCCCATAATCAAGCATGTTTTATAGAAACGAATTGCGGAATCTAAATCGCCTGCTTTTGCTGCAAGAACTGCCTTTGCAACTAGTACTTTTGCCGCCATTTGTGCGACCAAGAAATTAGGGACGGGCGTACCCATGCCTTCTGTGGGGTGGGTGCCTTCGGCGAAATCAACCTCAGTCCCCTTTTCAATCATGGGAATTGCTTCGTCCCAAAGATTTAGCCAAGGCAAAAGTTGGGTTTCATCAAAATCTTTTTCACCCTTGATAATGGAATCTAAAATTTCCTGCTGTTCATGGGTAGGCATTCCCGGTGCAAGCAAGGTTGCCTCGTGGTACCATAACAAGGCGTTGTCGCGGCCGCCGTTTTCATCCTGCCACTTCAACAACGCTGCCCTCCAAGGGTGAACACCCTCTGCATAACTGGATTCATCGTTGAAGGGTTTTAGCCTGCTTTCAATTTCATTCCAACGGACTGATAGAATAACATCACCGCTCTGTTTACTGGCGGTGGGAGAACCTATTTTCAACGCGAATTCGGCTTTATCATCCTCCAAGTCTGGGCCAACGCTGTAGATCAGCGCTTCGCGATCATCACCTTCGCCCGTAACCCGGTACCCCATGGGCAACCCGGGTAAAAAGGGATCTTCCGGCACCGTGCTAAGGTATGCAACAGGAGTGGTAAGTTGATTCAAGCTTGAGGGGAAATCGCGAAGAGCCATACCACGAGCAATGATTGCCTCGCGAATGGCTGAATGGTGTGAAAAAGTTTTCGTAAGATCATCGCGTAACGCGGCATCGTAAAAGATAAAGGGAAGTTGCTCCGTGCTGATGTAGCGGATTAGATCACCGGCGGAGAATGTGCCGTTCGTGGGGTCATATTCAAGCGTTCCTCGATTATCCATGCCATCAGGCCCAACGCCGTAGATGATGTATTGCGAGTTCATGCCTACTTCAACAGATTGAATAACACCCAGCTTCAATTCGCCCGGTTTGCCGAAGAACCCACCGATTGGCGTAAGGTGCTCCGGCAAGGGTTTCCCTTCCGGCAGGTAATCCTCAAACTGATCCTGGGGAATACTCGTAATATAGGAAATTGGGGTTGTTAGGCTGTAGATGGATGAAGGGTAAAAACCCCAGTCAACTTTGTAGCTTTCAACGGCCGTATGAAGACTGCGTAAATCAGATTTTGTTCGTGCAATTTTGTTCCGAACTTCATCTTCACTGAGTTGTGATGCAACTTGAGCCGCAACGCCAAGGGCGAGTAGTGAGCACCCTGCTGCAGCTACGAACATACGATTCTTTTTCATTCAGTAACACCTTATTGGGATTGTTGTGAGATGTTACCGGTTTGTGCTTGGTTTTTGTTGAGGCTGAAATGTAACGTCCCTCGTTCAGTGTTTGGCTGAATGTAAAGATGGTTGGCAAAACTAGTTAATCAAGCGCAGGTTTTGTTTCCCAAACATTTTCGCGTTTTGGCAGTTTGCGAATTTCATCCAGCACGGATTTATGGGGCAACAGTGCTTCCCGCACGATTTCGCCGGTGTAGATTGCGCTGGGCAGTACTTCGCACTCGGCCCAGCAACCGCTGCACTTGCGCACCCAATCCCGTTGGGGTTTGATTTCTTCGCCAAACCAAATTTGCTGGAAGTTTTTTTCGCGGAAGTTGCCCACGGTTTTGCTGTTGAACTGGCACACGGGTACGTCGCCGTTGGGGAATAGGCGCATGTGGGCGGTTAGGGCGACACATTTGGGGTTGGGGTTCCCCTGCTGACCAAGTAGGCGGTTGGCGATTCCCTTTAGGTAGTAGCGTTTTACCAGTTTGCTTTGCCAAGTAAGTTCGGAAAGATCCGCCTCCAGCTGCCGAAAAAGCTCCTCTAACTGCTCTCGCGTGAAATCACCGAAGGTATTGAATCCGCCTTCGGCATTTGGGGCGTACTCTTTATCGCGCTGCAAGCTGTAGGTGGCGCTTTCCTCATAGGCAATCACCACTTGGTGTTCTATGCCCATGGGTTTGATGACATCGTGAAGGGGTTGGTATTGGCTGGCACCATCTGCATCAACAATTGTGTGGTTTACTGCGAGGGTAATATTCAATTCTTTCTTTCGATTTGCAATTAGGCCGAGGGTTTTCTGCACGCTGTCCCACGCGGTGTCTTTACCGCGAATGCGGTTGTGGGTTGCCTTGGTGCCATCCACGGAGATGAGCAGGTACAGGGGAACGCTTTTATCGCGCTCTTCCAAAAATTTTACGATTCGCTCGGTCAAAAAACCGTTCGTAGTTATTTGAAAAGCAAAGGGCTTCAGGTGCTTCAGCGCAAGGTCGTAAATTTGGTGAAAGTCCTTTCGTACAAAGGGTTCACCGCCGGTAAGGCGTACAACATCCAGGGTGGGAAGCTGCTTGAAAATGCCTTCAATTTCCTCAAGAGTAAGATCATCCTTACCGGTCATTTTCCATGAGTCACACATAATGCATTTTGCATTACACGTGTAGGTAACAATAAAGGTGAGTATGCGGGGAAGCGTATCTTGCCGATTTCGCGTTTTTCTTACGGTGTTGAGTATTCCGGCGGCGCGAGTGAGGGCTTGCATTCGTTCCTCTTTTCAGTACTAGGATTATGAAGTCTTACCAATGTTTGTACCAGTGAACGAATGGTATAGTATAATGGCAAGGGAAAGCACGGGATTTCAGGGGTATTTGTGGTGAAGAAGTTGTTGAAATAACAAAATTCTAACAGTGGTTAGCAAATACAGAGCTGCAACAACACTGAAAAAGACTTACACCAAAAATTTGCTTGATTTTCGCCATAAATTCGCACTATAAGCAATCATATTATTCATTGAAAATTAATTTGTTATGCCCCAGCCACAAACACCTTCACATGGTTCTGTGATTAAAACTTTTTGGCGGCCGGAGATGGTTTTAGCGCAGGATTTTTCCGACAATTATTCCAAAAGCCCTACCAAACCGCTTCGGTTAATTCAGTTTTTAGAGACGAACGGGTACAGCAAATTTTTTGATTTTGAAAGCCAGTGGAAGCCGTTTGGGCCTGAGGATTTTTGTTTAGCGCACGAGGCAGAATACGTGGCGGATTTTTTTGCGGGGAAAAGCCCGAAGTCGACCACGAACGGATTAGGGTGGAGCCCGCAGTTTGCTCAATCCGTTCGTTACACCAATGCCAGTTTGTATGCTGCGGTACAATCTTCTGTGTTAAACCCCCAAACTATTTCCTTTAGCCCCACAAGTGGGTTTCACCATGCGCACCCCGCCGGCGGGTATGGTTACTGTACGTTTTCAGGGCAGGTAATTGCCTCGTTAAAGTTATGGCGCGATAAACACCTGCGCGGCGCATGGATTGATCTTGATGGCCACTACGGAAATTCTATTGAAGATTCGCGGGTTTTTGCGCCGGATTTAATTGAGGCTGTAGCGCCGGGCAACAACATTAACCCCGAGGGCAAAGGCCTAGATTACCTTGCCAACTTGCGCAACGAATTGGCGCAATTACGGGAGCGCGTGCTTGCTGGCGGCGTTGATTACCTTTGCTTTTGCCACGGAGCAGATTCCCACATGGACGATGATTTGGGGGATCAATGCTCCACCGAGCAGTGGTTGGAAGCTTCGCGGTTAGTGTATACTTTCGTGCGGGACGTTAGCCAGGAACGCGGCGCACCGCTTCCCCTTTCGCTTTCGTTATTTGGCGGTTACAGAGCCCAGAATTACGACGCTGTGCTTGCTTTGCATGCAGCAGATTTATTGGTTTGCCTGCAAGTTCTGGGGGGTGTTGAAGGATTAGAGCCCACCGCTGTTCCCCACCTTCCGTAAATCCCGGAAGTGTACCCTAACAGCTTTAAATCACCCAATCCATCGGCACTTCTTGCTTGAATTCTGCAGGCTTGCGATCCTTGTATTGAAGCTCGGGGTTCTTCACCGTAACACGCGTGTGCGGGGGTACTGAGGCGGTAATAAACACGTTGCTGCTAATAACTGCCCCTTCACCGATGATTGTTTCACCCCCGAGAATTGAGGCGCCGGAGTAAACCGTAACTTCGTTCTGGATGGTTGGATGCCGACGTTTGCCGCGCAATTTTTGGCCGCCGCGGGTGGAAAGGGCCCCCAACGTTACGCCTTGGTATACTTTCACGCGTTTGCCAATCAGGGTGGTTTCACCAATTACGACGCCTGTGCCGTGATCAATAAAGAAGTATTCATCAATTGTAGCACCGGGG
>DAIOTT010000044.1:20327-22615 GCA_036751885.1 Candidatus Sumerlaeota bacterium | reverse complement strand
TCTTTAGACTTACAGGTTCTAGAGCTATTACAAGTTCACCATGAAAGTGCGAAGTCTTCTAAAGTCTTTATAGATGCTGAGGATCAATATACTCCAATGCCAGAGATGATTTCTCAAGGGTTATACTATTCATTGAATGAAAATAACCTGCCCTTAGCACAGTTTCAAGATGCGCTAATCCGGGATGGGTTGATCGAATTGTATACAAAAGATACGCTTACTGAAGATGATAAAGCAAATATCAAAGGAATTATTGATGTTTACATGAGTGTTATTAATGACTTTGATATGTCCTCGCAAAATTCTTCCATGACCATTGAAGAATATGTGCACTTGAGATATTTGATTGTTCTTTATCTAGACACTACTAGTGACACTAGCATTATCGATCAATTAGCTAAGGTACCTGCCACTACTGATTTTGCTTTGGAATTAGTAAATTACTTAGTTGATAATAGTTTAAAAGATGCGTATCTCACGAGAGTTTATACAACTATTGATGAGTTTGATCCAAAAAGAGCTGATTATTTTAAATTATCCTTACCTTGGATAGAAGCAAATCTCCATAACAAGAGTACAATGATTAAACTAACGACCATCTTTAACTCATCACCACCTTCATTGAGCATCTATATGACGAAACTTGCAAATTTGCTTGATGAAAAATCTCTTCAAAATGAAGATCTACGTTATTCAATAGAAACTTGGATTCAGCGAAATGAAGCCGATTTAGAAGTCGTCAAAGAGATTTTGCAGAATACCCCACCTCAATAAACACACGAAAAAAATTAATATAAAATCAATTTCCCACTACGGCAGATGAAATTAATTTATATTAGTGAATCAACTCAACTCAATATTGATGCGTGTATTTTATATTCGCATCTTTTTTTGATTACAGTATTAAAGGGTAAATTCTCCATTCTGTAAAGACTAGAACGAAAGGCATTTGCTCACTAAACAAAATAAAGCATAACTTCAACAATGCCGCATACCGAATACTTGCTGAGGGAAATCTACATCGGAGACTAATGAGCCTTTCACGCGGAAGAGACTGCGTGGCGATGCTTCCGGATCGCATTATGGCCTTGCAGCGAAGGGCTTGCATAGCAGTTAGTCAACCGCGCTCGACGCAGCGACGCGAGTTGATGAAATCCGACGCAGACCGCCCTCACATCGAGCGGTTGCATGAGCTTGGTGAAGTGCCTGCACTTGCGGGCTGTGATAGCAGTCGTTTTTTGCTTCGTACTTGTAAGTGCTTTTGCGCAGGTAACCATAGCGGTTGGCCAGTCGTCAGCGATACACAGCGTCGGCGCAATGTGTACGAGGTCACCGCCTACAATCAGGACGGCACCATGCTGTGGGAAAGCGGCAACGGCCACAATATCGCGGGCTACCGCACGTTTGCAACATGGCTGAAGCAGATCAACACGGCGGAGGCGAGTGAGTTTGTGATCCACTTAGACACGTCGCTTGGGCGTAAGGCGGTCTATTATCGACCCCATGAAACGACGAGTTACAATTCGGGGACGCAAATTCGCGTGGTGTCTGTGAAGGACAAAACGGGCGACTTCAACGACGGCCCGTGGGTGCGCCTTGAGCGGGACTTCATCGCCGACGCCCAAGCCGCTTGGCCGGGCATTGTGGTGAACCGCGTCACGGGGGTTCATGTGTGGAGTGCGAATAGCGGCAAGGTGCGGGTGGATGGGTTGACGTTCTCCAATTCTCTGACCATTTAAAAGTTCATAAAGATTACCTCACTCTTGATATTGGCTTTCCTCAAAATGCTTTTCACCACTCAACCCGAAACACCAACATGTACACTCGATCAGCCAATCAAGGCTCGCATCGAGTGGGCAGTTTTATTTCTTATGACGATTAGCCTTCTCGCTGTTGGCTTGTTCTCTGGCTTGGGGCAGCGGTTTGTGGTGGATGAGGCGTGTTACATTGAGTGGGGGATGTTGCAGCAGCCGGTTCCGGGGGATTGGATTGGGATGAAGTTGATTTCTGTGGTGGTCATTCGCGAAGGGATTGCCCTTATGGGGAGCGGGCTTGCCACGTTGTGGGCGTTGAAGGTCGCCTTTAGTTTGGCGGCTGTGGCGTTTGCGGTAGGAATGTTTCAGTGGCTCAAAGGCGAAGCGGTTGCAGGGGGTTTGACAAAAAGCTGGGCCTTGCTTGCTACTGTGCTCGTGTTGGGGACGCCGGCCATTCAATACGGTGCAGGGCGGTTGCTCTCTGAAATGCCTTCTCTTGCGTTTGTCGTGTGCGGGTTGGCGGTGCTTTCGGCG
>DAIOTT010000044.1:13888-20317 GCA_036751885.1 Candidatus Sumerlaeota bacterium | reverse complement strand
GCAGCGTTGTGGGCATTGAAGGTCGTCTTTAGTTTATCGGTCGTGGCGTTTTCGGTGGGAATGTTTCAGTGGCTCAAGGGTGATGCGGGTAAAGGGGACATGGGAAGTGGCTGGCGTTGGTTGCAACAGTCCTCGTTTTGGGGACACCTGCTATTCAATACGGTGCAGGGCGGTTGCTTTCCGAGATGCCTTCCCTTGCGTTTGTGGTCTGCGGGTTGGCGGTGCTTTCGGCGATTCGGCATTCAACAAAACCTTGGTTGTGGTTGCTGCTTGCGGCTTCACCTTACGTGTACGTTTGGCTGAAAGGCGCGTGGGTATTGGTGAACGATAAAATGCGCATGCGGTATTCCAGCAGCGTGCAGGTTGCCCTGATTTTCCTCATTGGCTTCGGCGGATTAGTTGGCCATTACCTCGCCGGAAACTCAGCAATGGGGGTTGATCGAACTCTCCTAAACCCTTTTGCGCTGAACCATGTTTTGGAATCTCACGTCCCCGCAGGAAGCCTGATTTGCAGCGGCGGGCCAAGTTATGAACGCAGCCTGCTTGAATTTTCGTTCCCGCAGTACAATTGGGTGTTTGTTCCGGTTGATGAAACGGATGCAGATGTCACTAAATCAGCAAACCGCTTCATTCTTTTGTCCGACCGCATTTTCATCGATGAACCAAACCAACTTTCTCAGGCGGAAGCATTGTTTGGCGCGCAGAGCGCGGATCAAGTGGTGAAACAAGGGGCCTATGCGTTGTATAGGGTTTGGTAAATTGAATGCCATCTACACAACAAAGGCGTCCAGCAGGCGACGTTTTGCTTATGCAAGCGGCAACCGCCTAATCAACGCAGGAACGGCGTGCGTGGTTTCAGTGGAAGTCAAACCGGGGGAGTTCACTAGCGGCAAGGTTTGGGTGGATGGGTTGGTGATATGCGATGAATTTATTTGGGTTATGGGCCACGAAATGGGACAAAAAACCTAAAAAGAGTATGTTGAAATCACTAACTTTTTTGTGAACTCTGTGCTTTTTTGTCGCTAAATATAATTCTCACCCTCCCTTAACCAAGTAGCCATGTAAAGGGGTGTAAGGCTCACAGGAATATTGTGAACTGAGTTTAGTGCGGGTTTAGGGATTAGGATTTAAGGACGATCAAGTTGGATTTCCCTTGTCGTTGCGGCGTTATTTTCGCATTAATGTAGTTCAAGAGTATTGCAGAAATGCTGTGTATGTTCTTTTTGAGCATGCTCTGGAAATCATTTAGGAGGAAACCCGAACAATGTCCGGCCCTATTACAAATTACAACTACACGTCATCCGGCCCGATTACGGTGTCGCAGTCATCCGTGAGCGAGCGCACGGCTTTTATCGCAAAGGTTTATGGTCTTGTTTTTCTTGGCATCATCGTTTTCTTTGCCAGTGCTATTTTGCCAACGATCGGGATGTTCTTGGGAATTCCCGTGCTCAGCCAAATCGGCTATACGATGGCAACCTTACCGGTTTTTGTTCCCTTGCTTTTGATTATTGCCAGCTCGTTCATTGTTCACTTTATCGAGCGAATTCCGGTGATTAATGTGATCGGTTTATTTGGGTTAGCAACCATGTGGGGGCTTTTGACCGTGAATATGATTGCGTATGCTTGTATACAATTTGCGCCTGCTGGGGCGATTGTACCTGGGCAGCCTGTTGATCCTAGTGTACTTGGGCCTGGCTTAGCGATTGTACTTCAAGCGGCAATTATTACGTTTGTGGCGTTTGGTGCTCTTACGGCTTATGTGATGATTACCAAGCAGGACTTCAGCTTTCTTCGCGGGTTCCTTTTTGTTGGGATGATCATTGTGATGGTCGCGATTGTTGGGGCCTTGATTTTCAGCATGATGGGTTCACCCACAATCATGGGGATTGATTTCAATGTGTTCCATTTTGCGCTTTCTGTGGTGATTACGCTGCTGATGGTTGGTTACATTTTGTACGATACAAGCAATGTGATTCACCATTACCCAACGACGATGGTTGTGGCTGCTGCGTTGGCGTTGATGGTTGATTTCATCATCTTGTTCCGCCAGATTTTGTTCTTCTTGATTAACAGTCGCCGTTAATTTCCCGCTTTCGATTGTACTCGTTTCTCTCTTCAAACCCCGCCCAATAGCCTTTGGTGGGGTTTGTTGTTTAAAAAAAGATTGATTTAAAAACAATCCCCTCTCAACGTTTAGATTAGTTTGTACGTTTCTAGGATTGTATAAGCAGTCGGGGCGGCGGTTTTCTTGTTCCTGCAACACGATGCTCCTTTCACGGAATTAGGCCGCCGCAGCTTTTTTAGAATTCTATTCAGCCCCTAGAAAACGGGTGTGTGCGTGAAATGACTACAAAACCTTTTTCCAGCAACGATAAAACCGCCGCTTACGACGGGTTGATAAGGCCTTTGGAGGATCAAATGATTCGCACGATTTGGCGTATTGCGGGTAATGCGGATGATTGCGAGGATTCGCTTCAGGAGGCGCTCGCGATTATTTGGCGCAAGTTTGATCGTATTACGGCCCACAAAAACCCTCGGGCTTTGGTGCTGCGCATTTGCATGAATGCCGCGTGCGACGTGATGCGCAAGAGAAGCCGTGTTTCCCGCACCGAGCAATTTAGCGAGTGGCAGGACGAGGTTCGACGGGAGCTTAACCGCCCAGGCAGCACGGTTTTGCATAAGCTGCAGGCAGAGGATTTAGAGCGGGAAGTTGTTTCGGCGCTGCAACAACTTAGCCCTCAGCAAGGGGAAGCCGTGCGGTTGCGCCTGTTGCGTCAGGAGAGTTACGCGCGCATTGCAGAGCTGTTGAGCTGTAGCGAGGCAACCGCGCGCACGCACGTGGCTCGCGGCCGGGCTCGGCTGCAGGAGCTGTTGGTGCACCTAAGCCCTGCGCACCAATCGTAGATATTTTGCCAAAGAACTAAGACCCCTGCACTGAAAGTGCTGATCCGTATAATCTAGGTCAGGATTTCGTCCGATTTCAATTTGCCGCATTAAACACAATCCGTATGGTTGATTTATCATTTGCGTAGAAAAAAAGAAGCCCGTTTATTATGAGCAGAATGCCGAAGCCTTTTCAGCCAACTCCAACGCCTACACCGCCAGAGCATGGTAGTGACAGCGTATGGGAAAAACGGAAAAAGCCTGTGGTGATTAATGGCACCCGGGGCGATTCAATTCCGGCGGAAGTGGAACAACGGCTTAGGGCCCAGCTGGAGACGTTTCGCCATGATCTTTCAGAAACCCCCGATCGTGTGGGGTACAGCACGCCGAAATACAAAAGCAGCCGCTCGCTTACCTTGGAGCGCGTAATTCACGATGGGTTTTTTGTGCTTTTAGGGATTGTTTCGGTCTGCGTCTTTTTGTGGTTTACGTTTGCGTGAGCCTGAATCGCCATTAAGAGTTTTCAGTTGATTTACTCTGCGGCGAACACCAGTTGGCTTGCGCTGCGGCTTTCCACGGAAAGGCTGGGCTCGTACTTATAGCCGTCCGGGTGTTCAAAGTCTCGCAGGGCGCGGGGTTTTGTGGGGTCTTTCTCCAGCAAGTAGCGAACAAAGGCGCCTTTAAGGTTTTTGCTGTGGTGGCTGATGGTTTTCCATTCGGCAACGCCGCTTCTTACCACGCGTTTGACGAATTTAACCTCGTGCACGGCCGCTACATCGCCGGGTAGTTCGGCAATACGTTGGTGCTGCTCGGGGAGTAAGTTCCAGATGACCTTGCCGCGGGCCTCAGAGCGGAGAACTTCCGCTATGCGGCTTCGCCAGAAGTGCGACAACTTACCCACCAGGCCCCCCATATCAGCGCTGGCTTTCAATTTGTAGCGTGCGATGCGGTCGGTGGGGCGCACAAGGCCGTACAGACCACTAAAGATGAGGGTTTGGGAATTGAACAGGGCTTTTTGCTCTTTGCTGAGGGTGCTGTAGCTTAGGGCTTTGTAGAGCACGCCGTTGTAGAGTTCGCGAGCGGGGAGCGTAGGGGCTTCTAGGATGTTGCGATTATCCCGAATGGCGGCTTCCAGGGCAATACCCTTGACCTCGAAGATTTCTTCCCAACCCCCTTGGCGACTAATTAAGTCCTGCAGGGCTTTGATCAGTTCCAGCCGATGTTCGTCCAAAATGGGAAAAGAATTATAGCGTTTATTCAACCGGCATTCGCGGTAGGGTTTATCGGTCGGTTTTGGTGTTGCCTTACCCTCAGATGGGGGTAAAAGTAGGAGCCAGTTGCTCATAGTTCACCTTTCGAACTGTACGAATCCGACCCCTCGAAAAGTATGTGCATAAGTTATAATACTAAGAAAAATATGAGTATTATCATCCCCGTTGTCAAGACTGAGTATTTTAGTGAACTCCGTTTTGAACAACACCATTGATTCAAAACATTGCAATCTGCGGATTCTACGGCAAATTCGTGGGACATAATCCTGAGAAAATCTTTACACAATCAGGAAAACGTGAAAACCCCTTGGCCAGAACACCGATCTTTGTAAATAATTCACCCGGTGCACTTGCGAACAAAATACGCACGCAAAATCCTTCGCCGTTGCCTGAATATTGCCCCCCGCAAGTCGTAGACTATGCGACCGATTATTTTCAACGAAACACAGGTTTAAACCTAAAATAGATTATGATAGTAGTTGTAGGCGCAGGAACCGTTGGTTCCAACATTGCCCAGTATTTAACCCGCGATGACCACGAAGTGATTGTAATTGATCGTAAAGCGGAGAAACTACGGGATCTTGAAGACCATTTGGATGTGCAAACCTTTATTGGTGATGCAGCGGACCCCAGCATTCTGAAGAAAATCAAGGGGTATGGCGAGATTTCCCTGCTGCTTGCTGTGACTGATCACGATGCAACAAACCTGATTATCGGTTACAGCGCGAAAGCCATGGGGATTCCTCGGGTGGTTGCCCGGGTTCGTTCTCCCTTTTTTCTGGATTCAACCCACGTTAATTTTCGGGATCCTTTGGGAATTGACTTATTGATTTCCCCAGAAATTTTAACGGCGCAGGAACTGGCTAAGTTTGTGGAAAATCCCGCTGCCCTTGCCACCGCTACGTTGGCCCAAGGGCGGGTGGAAATCCGCACGGTGATGCTTTCGCCTTTCAGCAAATTCTCCGATGTGTACTTGCGGGATTTGCATTTACCGCCTGGCGTGCTGCTTGCCGTGATTCGCCGGGGAACCGAGGTATTCATCCCTAAGGGCGACGATAGCCTTGTGGCGGGTGATCATATTACCTTGATTGGCTTGCCTGAAGTTCTGGAGCACATTCACCCGGAATTTGATACCGAGCAGGATACAAAGAGCGGCAGCAAATTGAAAGTGGCGATTGCTGGCGCGGGTGAAACGGGGTTGTTTTTGGCCAAGCAATTAGAGGCTCAGGGGCACCGGGTTACGCTGATTGATAAAGATCGCGCTCGCTTGGAATTTGTGGGCGAATCTCTTCATAAAACGCGGTTGCTGTATGGCGATGCCACGCAAATTCAATTTCTGCGGGAAGAAGGGATTGGCGATGTGGACTATTTTTTCTCCACCACGGGGGACGACGAGGACAACGTGATGTCTGCCTTGTTGGCCCGGGAGCTGAAGATTCGCCACACCGCTTGCATTATTGACCGGCCGGACTACGTTCGTGTGGTGGAACGCGTGGGGATTGATATTGCTTTATCGCCACGGATCATTGCCGCCAACCGCGTAATGACACTGGTAAAGCAAGGGAAGATTCGCAGTGTTACGTTGTTAGAGGAAGGGGCGGTGGAGATTAATGAATACCAGGCTCTTTCCAAATCCATGATTGTGGGCAAGGCCCTAAAAGATGTGATTCTGCCAAAAGGTGTATTGATTGGCGCAATTGTGTGCGGCAACTCCGTCACCATTCCCCGAGGCAACCATATCATTCGTCCCCGTGATATTGTGATTGCCGTTGCTGAGGCTGATATGGCCGACACCCTTGACCAACTTTTCCGCGAACAGGAAACAGAGACCACGGCTTAGGCCGGGGTTCTGTATTGGTGGCATCTTGATGGAACATTTCATTCAACAATGAACTTTAGCATATTATTCCGATTGGTCGGTATTTTTCTCGGCCTGTTTACGCTTAGTCTTAGTGTTGGTATTCCCGTGGCGATCTTGTTTGGGGAATGGGCTGTGTTGTTGATTTTTTTGGAGAGCATATTGGTAGGGGGAGTGATATCGGGGGGGCTTTACTTTTTAGGCCGAACAAGCAAGGGAGATGTTTATCGGCGCGAGGCCCTTGCAACGGTTGGCATAAGTTGGTTGCTTGCGGCTGCAGTGGGTGCAATGCCCTTTTACCTTTCAGGCTCGGTACCAGATTATGCTTCCGCTTTTTTTGAAAGCGCCTCTGGCCTTACCACCACGGGGGCCACCATTATGACGGGATTGGATGACAAAAGCCATGCCGTGTTGCTA
>DAIOTT010000044.1:8710-13878 GCA_036751885.1 Candidatus Sumerlaeota bacterium | reverse complement strand
GGCCAGCGTTTTTGAGGTGATTGAGGGGAAGTCCTATGCAATATTGTTTTGGCGCTCTTTCCTGCACTTCTTAGGGGGGCTGGGGATTGTTGTTTTGTTTGTGGCATTTCTTCCCACCATGGGTGTGGGGGGGCGTGCGCTGTTCAAGCAGGAATCTACGGGGCCTGTCACTGAAGGAATGACCCCAAGAATTAAAGATACCGCCATGAAATTGGTGAAAGTATATGTTGGGTTAAACGTGATTCAAGCAATCCTGCTGATGCTGTGCGGCATGAACTTGTATGATGCGTTGCTTCACGCCATGGGCACCATTGCCACGGGCGGTTTTTCATCCCGTAACGCCAGTATTGCTGCCTTCACCAGCCCTGTAATTGAGTGGATCATTATTGCCTTCATGTTTATAGCGGGTACTAATTTTGGTTTGCACGTGGAATTTTTGCGGGGGCGGTTTGCTTATTTTAAGAGCACTGAATTTAAAGCTTATGTGGCAATCATATTATGTTCAGCAACGTTCATCGCAGTTGCCCTTTGGGTTTCCGATAACCAAGCGGTTTCTAATCCCGGTAAAATTAATATTCGCGACAGTCTTTTTATGGTTCTTACAATTCAAACATCAACCGGGTACGGTACTGTTGACTTCAACCAATGGCCAGAGGCTGTGCGAATGCTGTTGCTGGTGCTGATGTTTGTGGGTGGGTGCGCAGGCTCCACAGGGGGTGGGATCAAAGTGATTCGGTTTGTGCTGCTGTTTAAATTGCTCAAGGCAGAGGTTGCTTCTGCCGTGTCACCCAGAAGCGTGCGCTTGCTCAAGCTGGATGGAAACGTGATACAACGCGATACGGCTTACCAAGTGTTGATCTTTTTTTTCACGTACATTGCGATCACGGTTTTAGGGTTTTTATTAGTGGCTACACTGATGCCTGAACAAGATTTAGTTTCCAGCATTACCGCCGTAATTGCATCAATCAACAACATCGGCCCCGGCCTTGGTGCTGTGGGCCCCACCATGAACTTTGCCAGCCAAGTACCACTGGCTAAGTGGGTTCTCGCATTACTCATGATCCTTGGGCGGTTGGAAATGTTTTCGCTACTCATTTTACTCTCACCAAACTTTTGGACGAATCGATAAGGGGAATTTTTTTTACATGACAATTTCAACGCAATCAACAATTGGCTTTATAGGCGCGGGCAATATGGCAGAGGCTATTCTGCGGGGAATTTTGGGGGAACTTTGGTGCAAGCCAGAGGGGATTTTTTTGGCCGATGTTCGGGCTGAACGGGTTCAAGAACTGTGCAACGAATTGGGCGTTCAAGCTGCCCAATCAAATCAAGACCTCGTTGAAAAATGCGATCGTATTATTCTCGCCGTAAAACCCCAAAACATCAAAGAACTGGTTGCAGAGATTAAGTCCTTCACGCGGCACAATCATTTGTTTATTTCCATTCTTGCCGGGGTTACAACGCGGCAATTGGAGCGGGGATTGATGCACCCAAACAATATGGCGCCGCGGGTGGTGCGGGTAATGCCCAACACTCCGGCACTAATTAAGCGCGGCGTTACTGCTTGGGCAAAAGGTACAAATGCCGATGAGGAATGCGGTGAAATTACGAAGCAGTTTTTTGAAAACATAAGCCTAGTACAAGAAGTGGACGAACTCGCGATGGATGCTGTTACCGGCCTTACCGGGAGCGGCCCGGCCTACGTATTCCGATTTATGGAAGCACTGATTGAAGCAGGAATTGCGCAAGGCTTGCCGAAGGAGAGTGTCCCTAAAATGGTGGCAGAACTTGTTGCCGGTGCTGCGGAACTTGCACGCCAAAGCGGGGAAGATCCGGGAGTATTGCGGGAACGTGTTACCTCCCCCAACGGTACCACGGCGGCGGGGCTTGATTATATGAATCAACACAATTTAAGTGCAATTGTGGCAGGCGGAGTTGCCGCTGCCACCGAGCGCTCTAAAGAACTTGCGCGGGAGCAAGATGCATGAGAAATTCAACCACCTCTCGTTCCCCGTTTCCCTTAGGGATTCGCAACATCTCACGCGTGCAAGGCTGGGGCATGAGCGCGGAATCCCTTAGCTATCACTATAAGCCGAGGGACATAGAAGAAATTCTAAACGTGTACAAAATAGGGCAACAACACAACTTGCCGATTGCCTTGCGTGGCGGCGGCAGAAGTTACGGCGATGCAAGCATCAATGAATCAGGAATTGTTCTAGATCTTACCAGCATGAACGCCATACTGGACTGGAATCCCGAGACGGGTGTAGTGGAATGCGAACCCGGTGTTACGCTGGAGAAACTTTGGAAAACAACGGTGCCAGATGGTTGGTGGCCTCCGGTTGTTTCAGGGACAATGTACACCTCCGTTGGGGGGTGCGCCGCCATGAATATTCACGGAAAAAATAACTTCCGCAAAGGCCCCTTTGGTGAACACATTCTTGAGTTTGATTTGCTAACACCAACGGGCGAACTGCTGACATGCACGCCGGAATCTGAGCCGGAGTTGTTTCGTTCAGCGATCAGCGGCTTTGGCATGTTGGGGTGCTTTACCCGCATCAAGATTCAACTTTCAAAAGTTCACTCTGGCAATGTAATGGTGGAAGCCTATAGAACCCCGTCCCTTGAAGGGATGCTGGGAAAAATGGAACGCCAAGCCCCCACGGCGGATTATATTGTGGGTTGGGTGGATTGCCTTTCCCGCGGGAGCCAGTTTGGGCGCGGGGTCATTCACGAGGCTTGGCAACTCCCTGAAGGGAAGGATGCCGATGTGCGGGGCAGCTTGCAAGTGCGCAATCAAGAATTACCGGATCGTATGTTCGGCTTAATTCCAAAATCGTTAATGTGGATTCCCCTCCAGTTTTTTGTAAACAAGTACGGCATGCGCCTGATCAATACCGCCAAGTACCGCAGTAGTTATCTGCTGCCAGATGGGCATCGCTACTGGCAGCCCCATGCGGCATTTCACTTTTTGCTGGATTACGTTCCCAACTGGAAGAACAGTTACAAACCGGGGGGCTTGATTCAATATCAGGCGTTTGTTCCTAAGGAGCATGCGGCGGATGTTTTCAGCGAAATGATTGAACACGCACAGGATGAAGGAATGCCTTCTTTTTTGGGCGTTACGAAACGTCACCGCCCGGATAACTTCCTGATGACCCATGCAGTGGACGGCTTTTCCATTGCCTTGGATTTTCCTGTGCACAAAAAAACGCAGCGCAACCTTTGGCGCATGTGCCATTTCTTTGATGATTTAGTGCTGGAAGCTGGCGGCCGGTTTTACTTTGCGAAAGACTTCACCCTTACCGAATCAACGGCCGAAAAACTTTTTGGCGAGCAAGTTCTGGATCAGTTTTTCGCCCTAAAACAACAGCACGATCCGGAAGGGTTGTTGCAAACAAACTTAGCACGGCGATTGTTTTCTGACCGACTCATGGAGGGACACTCAACATGAGTTCAAAGGGTAATTCGCGTAGTTTGCTGGCAGAAATATCAGACTCGTTAAGCCTGCGGGAAAAATCCATGCTGCTCCGTACACTGCGCCCCTTGCAGGGCCAGCAGGCGGGCCACTGCAACCGCGCGGGGAAATCTTTAATCAATCTAAGCCACAACGATTACCTGGGTTTAGCCCGGCACCCTAAAGTAGTAGAAGCCGCACAGCAAGCTACTGCCCAATGGGGGACAGGCGCGGAAGCTAGTCGACTTATTACTGGCACCTTACAGGAGCATGAACTATTTGAGCAGGAGTACGCAGAGTTCAAGGGTGCATCAAGCTGCTTGCTCTTCCCAACAGGGTACCAAGCAAGCCTCTCGGTTTTTTCGGCACTCGCAAAACTGGGGGACAACGTTTATTGCGACCGCCTTGTACACTCATGCCTTGTGGATGGAATTGCCCTTTCCGGTGCGCGAATGCGGGTATTTCCCCACCAAAATATGGAGCGCCTGTACGAGCTTTTGGTGAAAGACAACGAACTCCCCGGCGGCGGGAGAACGTGGATTTGTGTTGACGGCGTTTACAGTATGGACGGCGATATTGCCCCGCTTCCGCAGTTGCTGGAAATGTGTAAAACGTTCGGCGCATACCTTGTGGTGGACGATGCTCATGGCACCGGGATGATTGGTGAAACAGGGCGCGGAATCTTTGAACATTTTGGCATTAACTTTAAAGAGCACGAAGAATATACCATTCTGATTTCAACTCTTAGTAAGGGTTTAGGCTCGCAGGGGGGAGCTGTATGTTGCCACCCAACCATTCGGCAACAGCTGATTAATACAGCAAAACCTTTCATTTTTACAACAGCCTTGGCGCCTTCCTGTGCCGCCGCAGCGCGCGCCGCCCTGCAGGTAATTCAAAGTACTCCGTCCCTCGTAAAGGGCTTGCAGCAACGTTGGCAACAAGCGCTGAAACACTTCAGAGATGCGGGATTCAATTGCCTTTCAAGCCAAACAGGAATCATCCCAATTCTTGTTGGTGAGGAAGGAGACGCGTTATACTATGCGGAGCAACTAGAGGATCAGGGGTTGCTGCTTCTCCCCATTCGCCCGCCAACTGTACCCAAGGGTACCTCACGGCTCCGGCTTTCCGTGAACATGTTGTTGACTGATGCAGAGTGGAGCTCGGCGGTGGAGCAAATCCCGCTGATTCTAAAGCAAAAAAACAAGTTATAAATCCCTTTCAAAAATATAACCTTTGCTAATAATTGTAGCATGTAAGTTACTTTTTTACGGGGGGTTTACGTAGAATCTTCTTAAGCTCTCGGCTCATTTCAGCTAGTCGCAAGTCCCAGGTTTGGCGGCGGGCTAACACTTGCCGTTGCTCGCGCATGTGTTCGGGCTTGGCAAAACACCGGCGTAAGGCTTGCTCCCAATGGGTTGGTTTTTCCGCTAAGTAAACGGCATCGTGAAAGGGTAATAGGGAAACCAAGGGCGAAGCCACAACGGGTTTGCCGGTTGCAAGGTACTCAAAAAACTTTAAGGGAAAAACAGCACGCGTTGCTTTGTTGCGAATGTAGGGAATTACCAGTGCGTCCCCCTGGTGCAGCACGGCCGGCAACTCTTCGTAGGGAACATGTCCAAGGAATGTAACGTTAGGGAGTTTTTGCAACGCCTTGAAAACGGGTTTCGCATCGGCGCCTTCCCAGGTTGGGCCTGCAAAGATAAACTGCACG
>DAIOTT010000044.1:0-8700 GCA_036751885.1 Candidatus Sumerlaeota bacterium | reverse complement strand
CCAAGGCGCCCATCAACATTAAGTCTACTTTGTGGGGTGTTAAATTTCCGCTTAGTATAACTTTGGGTGCACTTAGCTTGCCGATTTTATCTGCGGCGGTGCTTTTTTTGTTGGGGTGGGCAAAATGTTGGTAGTCCGCAACGTTGGGCATGAAGAAGGACTTGGGGTTGATTCCCTTGGAGCGGTCGTAAAGGCTGCGCTCCGTGCAAAATACGCAATCGGCCCGGGCAAGCAGGGCGTTTTCAGCTTCGCGCAAGGCTTGCACATCGGCACCTGGCACGGCGGAAAGATCGTCCACCAAGTGGTAAACAACAGCTGCAGGCTTGGGGAATAAATCTAGAAGGTAAACTGCATAGGGGGAGTACACCCAGAGAATGGGGTTGGGAAAATCTTTCCGAGCTGTTGATATTTGCAGATTGAACAGCGATTGATTAGCCTTGCGAGAAAAGGCGCTTGCCCAGTTGGGGCGCACGAGGGGGGAAAGAGTCCAAAGGCGTTCGGTGCGTTGTTGCACGCCGGAAAAACTGCGGCTTAGGCGGCGGCCTATGCGGGATAAATCAGTTCCCGAGCCAAGCTTTGGGGCTCGTGTGCCTAGTGTTTCAATAAACAACACGCGATTGTGTTCTGCAAACCGGCGCATAATTTGGTGCTTGTTTGTTGGGAGTAATGTATCCCAATCAGCGGTGGAGAAGCACACAATGTTTCGCCCACGAATCCACTCTTCCCGGGGATCAGGGGGCGCAAAATCGGCGTTTGGGGTTTCCGTTTCAAAATTCGTCATGAAGTAAGATTCTCTCGTGAAACCCATGAGAGCACCATTGACCCGCAAGGTAAAGAGGGAGTTCACTGGCACATTGTTTCTTTGCAAGGCTAACTCATGAGCATTCACCCCTCCGCAGTAATTCACCCCAGTGCTGAAATTCACCCGAGCGTTGAAATTCACGCCAACGTGATTGTTGAAGAAAACGTTCGTGTAGGGGAAGGCTGCGTACTAATGCCCGGCGTGGTGCTTTGCAAGAACACCGTGCTCGGCAAAAACAACCGACTTCACTATTATGCTGTCATCGGTGGTGATCCACAATATGTGGGGTTTAAGTCTGAGTTGAAAACCGGCGTTATCATGGGGGACAACTGCGAAATCCGCGAGTATGCTACCGTGAACCGCTCCATCTACGAGGGGAAGAACACCGTTTTGGGTAGCAATATTATGATGATGATTAACAGCCATTTTGCCCACGATTGCGAAATTGCCGACGGCGTAATTATTGCCAATAATTCCTTACTTGCAGGGCATTGCACCGTTGGGCGAAAGGCGTTCATCTCGGGCAACGTGGCAGCGCACCAATTCAGCCGCATCGGTGAGTTTGCCATGGTGGGGGGCAATACGGGAATCGATAAAGATATTCCTCCCTACGTGATGACACAAAGCGGCGGTGGGTTGGCGTTTCTTGTAACGTTGAATGTAATTGGCCTGCGGCGCGGCGGCATTGATGCATCGGCGCGGGCAATTCTGAAGCAAACGTTCAAACTGCTCTTCAAGCAAACCAACAACAAAGCACAAGGCATTGCAAATGCTGAGGCTTATTTCAATAGTCTTGATGTAATTCCCGAGCAAGCTAGAACCTTGGTGGAGTTCTGCAAAGTAAAATCACGCCGAGGAATTGCCCCCGGGCGGCGGCAAGCGGGTGTGATGAACGACGCCCCCACGGATGACGACTCAGGAGCAGGCGAAGCCTAATGCCCACCACCGCCCCCACGGAAAAACAAAAACCCGTGCTCTCAATCATCACGGTATTTTGGAACCCGGGGGATGAGGTAGATCATTACTTCCACGCGTTGGAAAGCTGCCGAAACAACGCGCGCTTCACGCTTGAAGTTATCGCGGTGGACAACGCCTCTGCCGATGGCACGGCAGGCCGTATTCGGAAACAATACCCTTGGGCGCAATGCATTGAAAACGCCCAAAACCTGGGCTTTGCAGAGGGCTGCAATGTTGGCTTACGTAAAGCCAACGGTGATTATTTGCTCTTGTTAAATCCGGATTGTGAAGCCCGCGAGGAAGCGTTGGAGCACATGATCAGCCTTTTAGCGCGCAACGCAAAGATTGGTGTTGTGGGGTGCACGCTTCTCCACGGGGACGGGCTTCCCCAACATAGTCACCACCACGAACCCTCCTGGTGGAGTTATTGGAGCACCCATTCACTGCTTTCCCCGTTGGTATTGCGCGTGCGCAAAATTCTCTTAGGAACTCGCGAACTCAAAAAACCCCGGCAAGTGGCTTGGCTGATGGGCGCGTGTATGATGTTGCGGCGAAGTACACTGCAGCAAGTAGGCCTGCTGGATCCCGAGTATTTTATGTACAGCGAGGACAGTGATTACTGCCGGCGGATTCGCAACAAGGGCATGCAAGTGATCTACGATCCACGGGTGCATATGGTTCATCACCACGGCACCACAGCGCGGCGTCGGGCTGAGTTTACCTTTCGCCGCTTGTACAAATCCCTGCTGCGTTATTCCAGCAAGCACCACAGTAAGTGGGAGTGTTTGGCCCTGAGAACCGCTGTAATGGTGGACTTTCTTTTGCGCCTTCCCGTTTATGCATTGGGTTCAGATAAAGAACGTTTTCGTTCGGCTGTAATGATTCTGAAGGCTTATTCCATGAACAGCACAGCGTTGATTCGTACGTAGGATTGATTTTGGCGCTTATCGGGGTAATTTAGAATCAGCGTGCCCGGTGGTGGCGCTCCGGGTGGTTTACATAAAGGTGCGGCGGCAGTAAATGAACCATTCAATCAGCATAAACGCCAACGCTGCTAAGGCGAACCACTTCCAAATTTCCTGATTGCTGCGGCTGCCGTCCCCGGTACTGAGGATTGTTTTATCCACCACTTGAATTTCCTGTGCTGGGGCAATCAGGGATTCTGATTCATCCAGCAAATACACGGGCAGCTGGTACTGTGTCCCTGAGTCATAGGTTACATTATACACGCCAGAGTTCATGGTGTTGGTTAGGTAAGCGGTTGTTGTTCCTTGAAAGCTGAAGTTCATGGCCTCGCCTTCGGCTGGGGTTACCGTTGCGCTTGTGGCGTCTTTATCTGCAAATAGGGTAATGGTGGAACCAGCCTTATTCACTGGCTTCAGGGACTTCGGCGAGTTGCGAGAAAAGTAGTCTATCGTGTTGGAGATGAAAATCGGGAACGAAACATCAAGCGGCCAATAGGATTTGAAAATATCGAACCCAATCACCAGCACTTTTTGGGTTTCCGTTTCGTACAGGGAAATCATTTCTGTCTCTAAGGATTCCAAAATAGGAACAGTGTCCCTCGGGGTTTCGTAGTTTCTTGTTTGGCCAATGAGTACAGTTTCAAAATTAACGTAGCGGTTTAGTGGGTGAACGCGATTCCAATCTACAATCTCGGGGTTTGTTACCATTTCCCCTGATTCCTTGAAGCCCTCAATCGGAGGAAGAGAATTTAGGAAAACGTAATTCCCTTGAAGCAAGGAGCCAACTTGGGCGCCGTCAAAGAACACGATATCGTACTCGGCATTTTCATTGTAATCCGTGGGGCGAGTGACACTCACCTCCACCCGTGGGTCAATCAGCAGTACTTGCTCTAGGAATGTATTGCCATTTGTAACAAGTAGAATATTGATATTTGAAGGGGGAGCGATCAGGGCTTTAACTTCATCATCCAAGGGGAATGCATCGGTTGTTTCCAAGCGGATTGTTGCCATACCATCTAAGAATTCGCTCGTTCTGAATACAACTCCGGAGCTTGCTTGCGGTTGAACGGTTGTGGATTTAATATCAATGATTTCTCCATCAACTTCAAATTCTACTAACACCTCCCGTTCTTCGGCGAAGGAGTTTGTAACGGAGACGAATACTTGGTACTCAAAACTATCACCAAAAGACTCGCGAACATCAACCGCGCTGATGCCGAGGTTGCCGGTCTCAGTACCAACGGATATAAACTCCAGATTGGGTACATCAACTAGGGAGTTCAGGCCGTTTATTGCACCATCGGAAACGATGAATGTCTTCGTGTTTTCAAGGGGAGCGCGCCCGCCGTCGTCCCGAGCAACACTCGTCAGGCTTTGTAGAATCAAGCCTGCTTCGCTCAAGGATGTTGGTACGTCTCTGGGTTCCAATTTACGCAACGCGTTGCGCAAGGCCAGTTTATCATTTGTCAGGGTTTGAAAAATATTTGTGCGGTCGCTAAAGCCCAGAATGATTGCGCGGTCCTCTGGTTGCATCACATCAACCAACTCTTGAACTCGGTTCTTGGCTAAATTCATCCGCGTTTCTGATCCTTCTTTCACGTGCATGGAAGCGGAATGATCCACCAAAAAAATGTAGGTTTGCGAACCAGAATCCGGGAGCTCTGCAACGGGGCGCATGAAAGCTAATATCAGCAGCAGCAAAAACAACAGCTGCAACCACATAAGTAAATTGTTCCGCAGTTTTTGAAAGGGGGAATTCGCCACCATATCTTGCATGGCTTTTCGCCAAAGTAATGTGGAGGGGATCAGTACTTTTTGCCGTTTCAATTTCAGCAGATACATCACCACAATTGCCGGCAACAAAGCCAGCAAGCCCCAGGCAAAGGGGTTCTGCAAAAACGAGGGAAACCAACTCAACGTAACAACCCTAACTGGCGAAGGTAAGAGAGAAGGAGTTTATCCACGGGTAGATCAGTAGTGGCGGGAAGGTAGACCATGCCGTGGCTAGTGCACCAATCCCGAAGCCCGCCGCAGAAGGCCTCTAGGTTGCGTTTGTATTCTTTTACCAACGCATCGGAAACAGTCACTTCTTGGCGTTCGCCGGTTTCTGCATCAATCAACTCAAGGTGCCCAAGGGTTTGGGGTTCTTTCTCTTCTTTACTTAAAACTTGAATGCAATACACATCGTAACTGCGTAGGAAAAATTGCTTGAGTGCATCCTCGTAGCCACGCTCGTCCAAGAAGTCGCTGATGAGAATAACAATTCCCTGTTGTTTGTTTTGGTGTACAAAATTTTTGCAGGATTCAAACAAATCCGTTCCGGAGCCCGAGCTCAATCCTTCCAGGTAGGAGAGCGCTTTGTTGATTTGGGCTTTACCGCGCACAGGGCGAAACCGCGATTCCACGCCTTCTTTTAAATCTGAAATGCCTACCTTATCTTGATTGCGCAAGCCAACGTAAGTTAGTGCTGCTGCAAGTTTGCGGGCGTACTCAAACTTAGTGACAGGTGTTCCGTAATTCATGGATTCAGAGGAATCAATCAGCACATAAAATGCGAGGTCTTCCTCCTCCAAAAACAACTTAATGTATAAACGTTCCAACCGGCCGTACACGTTCCAATCCAGGAAGCGTGTGTCGTCCCCGGGAACGTATTCGCGGTAATCGGCAAACTCAATGGACTGCCCTTTTTTGCGAGACTTGCGTTCGCCTTTAGTGCGCCCGCGAAAAACTTTGCGTGTCAGCACTTCAAGCTGATCCAGCTTGCCAATGAGTTCAGGCTCAAGAAGGTTCTTCAGGGCGGGTGTGGGCATCAGGGTTTAGTCACTCCCGATTTCATTGGTTTTGTTTGATTCATTGGGGACAGGCTTCTTGTATTCTGGAGAAGATTCTTGAACACTGATTGCTTGATCAGTGTTCTTCTCAATAGGCTTGAACTTACTGAGAAAGTTTCTATAGAATACTTCTAGCTCAAACACTTCATGAATTCGCTTCATCACGGCCGAGGGTGACATATCAACTTTTTCCATTATTGTTACTCCTCCTCAAACTCGTTCAAGCGTTGAATATCAATTTGATCTTTATCTCGAGTGCTTTTTGATTTCATCGCAATGAGTTGTTGTTTATTTGCTACAACGATTTCCATTTCATTATTTGTTACAATAAGTGGTTTTTGCAAGAGAGGGCTATCTGCTTGCTCTAAAAGCATATCAATGGACAATATTGTTTGATCTACAAACTTGCCCATTCTGTAAAATGTAAACCCTGAACTAGGGAACGGAAGCCTTCCGTTATCAATAATATAGTCAAGCCGTTGAAGGATTTTCTTGAAATTCGGAAGATCGGCTTGATCGATGACGATATCAATATCTTTTGTATACCGCACATAACCGTAAATTGCCACAGCGAGTCCACCGATTAGGGTATAACGCAATCCATCATCATTGATTGCTTTAATCAATGCACGGAATTCGCGCTCTAAGGCAATGGGTGAAAGATCTTGATCGCTCATAATACCCTAAGCTTTCACGCCTGCTTCACGGGGGACTTTTGCAATCATATCGGCAATAATGTCATCCGTAGTAATGCCCTCCGCTTCGCCTTCAAAGTTTAGAATCATTCGGTGCCGCAACACGTTTTTCGCCACGGCGGCAACATCGGCAAACGCCACGTTGTAACGTTCGGCGCGGAGGGCTTTAATTTTTGCGGTCAGGATGAGTGCCTGGGCGCCGCGGGGGCTGCCGCCGAAGCGAACGTACTGCTTCACTTGTTCGGTAGCAAACTCCGTATCTGGGTGCGAGGCAAGCAACAGGCGGATCGCGTAATCTTGAACATGGGGTGCAACCACAATGCTGCGCACAAAGCCCATCCAGTGAAGAATGCGCGCACGATCCATCACCTTGTTAGCCGTTGGCATTTCCGCCGAGGTGGTGCGATTGATGATGACGTTGAGTTCAGCGCGGCTTGGGAACTTGACCATCAACTTCAGCAAAAACCGGTCGAGCTGGGCTTCGGGCAGGGGGTAGGTGCCTTCCATCTCTAAGGGGTTTTGCGTTGCCATTACGAAGAACGGTTTTTCCAGCGTGTGAGTTCGGCCTTGGGCGGTGATGCGTTTCTCCTGCATGGCTTCCAGCATGGCGGATTGGGTTTTGGGTGTAGCGCGGTTAATTTCATCTGCAAGAACAAGGTTGGAGAACAGCGGGCCGGGTTGAAATACAAACTTGCGCTGACCTGTTTCGGCATCCTCTTGGACAAGGTTTGTGCCGATGATATCCGCGGGCATTAAATCGGGTGTAAACTGAATGCGAGAAAACGGTAAATCCAACACCTCTGAAAGCGTGCGAATCAGCATGGTTTTCCCCAAACCGGGAACCCCTTCAAGCAGTACGTTGCCCCCAGCGAACAGGCACATGAGTACGCCTTCAATCACGTCCTCCGTGCCGACAATCACTTTGCCAATTTCGTTGAAGACGGCATCAAAATCCTGACGAAATGCTGCTGCTTGTTGTTGAATATCCATGTGTTTGTGCCCCTTTGGGAGTAATGCATATTATTGCTTGGTTGAAGGTAATAGAACAGTAAAGTTTTTTGGGTGAATTACATTTTCTTTTTGGCGCGCTCTTTTGCTTTTTTCAGGTCGCTTAGGCTGCCAGAGGGTTTTGCACCGCCGGAGCCGTCTCCGTCCCCCACGGTTTGTTTTGAACTTCGCACCACGGGCTTTTTATTAGCGGCATCCTCAGCGGCTTTAAATACGCTGTCCCCCTCGGGGTTTGCTTCGGCCTGCTTCGCCAAACGATCTCGGAATTCGCTGCGTTGCTTGGTGCTTTCCTCTTTGCCGGCAGCTTTTTCCCGAACGCGAGATTTTGTTGCCAGCAGCGAACCACGGGCTTCGTCTGCCTGAACCTGTTCACGGGTGCGCTTCGGTTTTAGGGAAACGGCCCGCAGCAGGGAATTCTTAATATCAGCCCAATCCACATAAACCCGCCGCACAAACACATCCAGCGGAACTAGGATCAGCCCTGTAAACAGCAACCACTCCCACAAGGGGGTTGGGCGGCGTGTATTAAGGAGCGTGGGGCGAAAGGCATTGTAATCTGCTTGCGCAACAATGCCGCGGCTTTCTTGAGCAAGCTTGTTCATGAAGTCTTCATTGCTGCGGTTTGTTTCGTGTTCCGGTGAGTAGGAAAGCGCTGCGCCAGTTACAACGGTGGAGGGGGTTTCTGCGTCCCCAGAGTTTAGGCGCACCATGTAGGTGCCGACTTCGTTGGCCTCAAAATCCCCTTCATAACGGCCGGGGCCCACTTGGCGAACGCGCACTTGCTGGGGTTCAAGATCAGGGCCAAGAACGGTTGTATCAAACTCCAAAAAGTTCTCGAAGTCCCCATCGGCATCCAGCGCATCAACAATGACTTTGCCGCGACCGTCGCGGATTTCCGTGGCAACTTGCACGTTGCTGGAGGAGGCTTCACGCATAGACCAGCGAACCACTTGGCTCCAGAACTTACTGTAGCCTTGCCAATCCACCCACTGGGAGGCCCACTTGTTTTTAGCGTCGCTCGTGAAGGCAACGGTTTTACCTAATCCGTATCGCCAGTGCGCAAGCAGGGGATCATCCTTATCCGTTCGCAGGGCAATCGTAGCCAACTCTTTATCAGAGGTCACAACGTACCCGCCTAGGATTGGCAGGGCGGTAATGCCGTCCATTGTTTCTGAGTAGGCATCGCGCACGGGGCTGAAGTCTTCCTCAAAAATGAGGGAGCGGCGAACCACGGAGGCTTCCTTCACAAAAATGCGGGGAAGCTCGGAACTAGTTTTGGGATGGTAGAATTCTCCGCTTCCCCAATTGCTCATGAGCTCAAGGTTTTGCAAATCGTTGGGGTGGTGGGGAGCAATGCCCACTGCGGAAACGGTAATGCCTTCATCACGGATGTTTTGAACAAGCTGCTTGTTTGGTGCGGCGGGGTCGCCGTCGCTGATTAC
>DAIOTT010000043.1:11219-22699 GCA_036751885.1 Candidatus Sumerlaeota bacterium | reverse complement strand
AACGAACCTCTTTGTTGCCGGAAGCACCAAGCTTGATTGCTTGAGCCAACTGATTTTCAGCCGTGTCTAAATTACCTTGGCGGTAACTTTGTTTGGCAGCATCAACAAGGCGGTCAATCTCGCGCTCGTTTTGCTTGGCAAGGCGCTCTTGAGATTTTTCAAGACCGTAAATCGCATCTTTGTTGGATGGTTCAGCTTTCAGAATATTTCCGTAAGCGACTTCAGCTTCTTCATAGCGTTTTTCTTTGAAAAGGCTGTCAGCACGGGCAATCGCGGCTTGGGCACTAGGGGAGCTAGAACCACCCTGTTCGGCCATTTGCTGCTGAATTTCCCGGCGAAGACGAATGATTTGCGGATTGTTGCGATCAAGCTTGTAGGCTTTATCAACGTTATCAAGCGCACCGGTGTAATCATCGGACTTCATTTCCTCGCGTGCACGTTCAAGGAACTCGTTCACTTGTTTGTTTACACGCGCAGAATTGGTTTGAGCCGTTTCTGCGTTTGGTCCACCGCCGCTGGAACACGCCAACGAAGATGCAACCGCTATGGACAGTATACCGCGATGAAAGTAACTCGCGTACTGGAAGAGCTTAGAGCGATTCATTAGATCTCACAATCTCCCGAAAAAAAATCAAGCTGATGGGACGCGTAAATTGATACGTGTTCCCGAGTGTTATAACTGCTTTTCACCCCAATTTTTGTGGTCGAAAACAGGTTTTTATGACTTAGTGGTAGTAAACTATAAAAGCACCGAATAGCGAAAGCCGGAAGAGAGCAACATAAAAGCATGTTAAAACGCCCCCGTTTTTGGAGAAAAAGGCAATGAAGCCTTGGGTACAAACGCTAAACAAAGAGAACGACTGATCATGGAAGCAGTTCATTCTCAAGGGTATTTACATTATCAGGAGTTGTTTCAGGAACAGATTCTTCAACGGCTTCACCGGCACCACTGAGTTGCTCATCAATTTGCTGAAGCAACCGTTGGGATTTAAGGTGCACAGGATACCGCTGCAAAATGGACTCCGCAAGGCGTTTAGCGGCATCGTAATTCCCGTTGTTGAACTCAATTTCAGCCTGCGCATAATCATCGCGAACTGCTTCTTCAACCCGAATTTGTTCTTTGATTGACTGAGAGTCGAACATATTGACCTGAACAAGGCGCCTTGCCCGTTCATCCTGACGAATGTCCGGGTTCACCTCTACGAACGACTCAATAACTAGATCGTCCTCAGTCATTGCCGAGAACTTATCATCCCACGGGTTTTCCCGCACCGTGCTGGCGGAAGTAATGGTAAAATTTTCTTCTTGAGTGTATAGTACGTAAGAGGCACCTAACAACCCAATGAAAACAGCAACCGCAATATAGTCAATATATTCAAGGAGGAGTTTTAGCTGCGCGAGTAATTTATCTTTCATAATGAATCAATGAGTCCTCCTTCCTTAGAAATTCGGTACGGTTGGGCGACCGGGACGATTTTGGCGCCCTGTGTTTGGGCGGCCGAAGTTGTTATTTGGTTGATTGGGGTTATTAGTAAGATTCGGAAGTGGTGTTGGTGTTACCTCTAACCGGTTTAGCTTATCGGCAACTTTGAATTCTATTCTAAACAGGAATACAACGGGAGTTTCAGGAAAACCATAACTGGGCCCCCTGACTTCAGATGAACCTAAAATCTCAGGGGAGGGATCAGCATCAGGAAAAGCCTGATTCAACGCTTTGTTGAACGCGGCAGAAGAAGATTGTGTTTCGCTGACGCCGATAATGATAATTTTGCCGTCGTGCTCCATCGTAATCTGATTGATCACAACAGCCGCCGGCTTAACGGATGATATTTGTTCCAAAAAGCGGAACCAATAAAGGCGATCCAACGTGAGCTGAGAGAAATTGGTGTACAGTGTTGCTGCTTGATCACGCCGGGCTTGTGCTGAAGTACGAGCCGATACCAACGGCGCATTTCGATCTAATATCTGCTGAATGTTACTGGCTTGGTTGCGATACTCGGTCGTGTAACTACGGCCCGCTTGCGATAACAGGGCAACGGATAAGCCAAATAAAATGACGAGTATCGCGACGATTTTGATGGGGAAATCGCGGGAGATTTTTCGCTCTTCGGGGAGGAAATCCACCACCACGTTGCCTTGCCCAATACCCTGCAATGCAAGGCCGGTGGCAACAACGTAATCAGTCATGGAAATATCTTCAGGCCATTGAAAGGGAAAAGCCTCCGGAGCACCGGTACGAACTTCAACCGGAACAGCAAGCTTCTCTTCAATGTAGTCTGCCATTCCCTCCAGATTAGCCTGCCCTCCGGAAATAACAAGGGAGTCAACGGCCATCCCGTCAGGTTGGGAGATGAAGAAATCCAAGGACTTTCTCAACTCTGAAACAATACGATCAGTCGCCTTCGTGGCAGCATCGCAAGCCTCGATGTTGATGTCACCGTCCGACGGATCAAAGTTTGCGGTCTTCAAATGTGTTTGGTGTTTCTTAATGCGTTCCGCATCTAGAAAGCTGGAAACAGAACAAGCCTTGATGATGGCACGGGTAATGTCGTTCCCGCCCGCTGGAACGGAACGCGGGAACTTAAGGTAAGCGTTTTTGGCGTTTTGGGAGGCGATGATCAAATCCATTGCGCCGGCGCCGATGTTTACAAAGCCTTTAACTTCATCAAATTCAAAGCTTTCTTCGCTGTTCTCTTCTTGAACATCAACGGTATCTTCGTTTTCGATTTCTTCTTCAGCGCCTTTTTTCTTTTTCCCAAAGGATAACCCCAACCCTTTTTTCTTTCCTTTAGCGGCCGGCTTATCTTTTTTGGTGCTCCCCGTAATGCGGTCCATAATGGCTTGCGCAGGGGAATCGAAAAAGGTTTGAGCATTGAAAAGTGCTAGGGATGTAACGGCAACGGCAACAGCTTTAACGCCGCACTTGTTGACGAGTGACATGTAGCTTTTGATTTCATCCAGCCGAACAGCAACTAACAGAACTTCGACTTCATCGGAACCCGGAATGTCAAAAAATTGCCATTGAAGGTCCGTTTTATCAATATCAAAGGGAATTTGTTGGCGCGCTTCATAGGCCACAATGCGGTTAAGTCGTTCGGGCGATGAAGCAGGAAGTGGAAACCGGCGTATAAATACTTTTTGGCCAGGAATGGCAAAAACAGCTTCCCGGCAGGTAAATTTATTTTTCTTCAGGACGTCTTTAAAGGTAGAAACGATTGTTCTGCGCTGTTCTTCAACAGTCGCAGAAGCCTCAAGGGAGACTTCGCCAAGACCAACGCGAGTTGCTTTGATCCCCTTTTTGTCGTACGTTAGTTCGACAATCTTGACGGCATTAGTGCCAAGATCGACTCCCAAACATTTCTTTAGACCAGCCATAAATGAGGGTTATCTCATCACAAAAATCGTTATTGATGAACAGAGTAGGAACAAATTAATGTTATCCCCTCAACACAAAAAGTAGAAAAGTTCGCGCAAATCAACAAATCTCTTGTTGGCTTGGAATCCAGTTTTGGATTCGCAAACCTCCCCTTTTGATATTCAACAATCATAGACACAGATTGACCGTCAGAAGTGATTCAATGGGGGTCAACCTCAAACTAACAGTGCGAAAACTTTAAACCTGATTTTAATCACCTTAGCAAAAAAAACCGCCGTTTTCTATTTCTACTCTTAAAAGTCTTTCTTCCTTGACTCCAAGGCTGAAAGATTGATGTTTATACGGAAACTTTTTGGAGAACATAGATTTATGAAGACTCCCTTCAATCAAAAAAATGGTAAGCTAGTAAGTGTATTGGCACTGGTATTCGGAATTTTCCTTTCCACCGGCCCACAAACCGCCGAAGCCCACGAATATTCACGAGACTACTCTGCGCACCCTTTACGTTACCTTGCCTACCCGGTACACGCAGTTGGCATTGGCTTGGAGTATTTGGTTACACGGCCGATTCACTACCTTGTTTCTCGTGACGATGCTGATGTTTTGTTTGGGCATTATGCAACCACGGATGAAGACGGGACTTATTTTGAATGGGCCCATGGTGACAAAAAGCCCTCAGTTAAAGAGGAGCGCGCTGCACTTCGCGACGCACGCCAGCAACTGGAACGCCTTCAAACATCAGCTCCGGCACCCGCACCAAAACCCGCTGAACCAGTCATGATTAAATCTGAAGAATCCAAACCAGCAGCCACAGCGCCAGCTGCTGCAACCAAACCAGCAGCCTCAATGCCCTCAACTTCAACAGCAGAACCCGTTGTTGATGTTTCAAACCAATAAATCGTTCACCTGCTTATTGAATGGCTTGTTTCAACGGGTCATGTAAGCGCACCATAAACTCAGCATAATTAAACGGCCCGCATCAGATTTGATGCGGGCCGTTTGATTCTTTACTGCAAATATTCTTTTGTAAAAACTAGTGGCGGTGAGAGTGGGATTCGAACCCACGGTAGGAAAGTTCATCCCTACGACGATTTAGCAAACCGCTGCCTTCAGCCGCTCGGCCATCCCACCGCTAATGGGAGTAAGAGAATGATGTTCAGTGGGATCATTCGTCAAGTGTTATCGCATGAATGGGACAAGATTTTTCTATGGTGAACGAGTTTACGGCAAATGCACCTTGTAAATCAAGACCGACTAGCTTTTCCCCCAGAATCGCCAATGCCAGGGCTCTGAGATGTACCCGGTTTGATCTACGTTGGTTGGCTTATAGGTGCGGCGAAACCCAAATCTGTGGGCGTTTTGCTCCAACCATTGGCCCTCGGGGCAATCGTTGAAGCTTTCTTTATAAAGATGCTCCTCCGCTATGTCCACCAAATCCACGCAAGTTCCTAATTGGTGCTCACTATGCCCCGGCGGTGCAGAGTACCGTTGGGCGCAACCGTCTCGATCGATTGCTGCAAGGTAAAGCGTGCGTTGTTTTTCGCCGCCACGAAAGGCCGAGCACACCCGCATTTTGACGCCGTCCTTGGCGGATTCAGCTAACAACTCCAACAAGGCAACCAACGCTTGGCGGCGCAGATAATCTTTACGCTCATACTGATTCCACTGGGCGGGAATTTCTTCAAGATCCGTGGGGCGGTAATCAATTGGCAACCCCCACCATTTTGAAATAACCTCTTCCCCAATGGGGAGATTTCCGGAAATTTTGTTGGACGGGTGAATTCGATGAAAGAACGCCCTCAGGGCAAATCCTTGGATTTCCTCGTAGTTGATGGGAATCCACTCCAACCCGGAATCGCTAATGATTGAATCCTCGAAAATTTCAACCCCCTGATTCACTGAACTAATTATAGTTGAATTGAGTTCCATTGAAATATGAACCGAGCAACTTACCGAGCATACAATCCATGGGGCGGGTGGCGGGTGTTGAATATCTGTTTCCATTGGTGAAAATGCTCTCATTGAATTTGATTTATTTATAGATAATGTTCTAATTTATTGTCAATGAATTTGCCGAAAAGTTTCGTATTTTCTCATGTGGCATCAAAAAATAATAGGGAGAATTTTCTTTTGCACTTTTCCAAGGTGCATGTAAATTTCCGTTTAACACAAACAACTTGGAGCTTGAACCCGCATGAAACCGATTGCCCGCCGTGAATTTATCAAAATTTCAATTTTAGGTATACCAACGCTAATTGCGTGCTCAAAATCAAGTCCATTGCTGATACAAGAGATTGAAACTCTTGGGGCTTTTGAAGCCGATGCAACGGGGAGTTTTTCATTTGTACAGGTTTCCGACACTCATATTGAGCCAGTCTTTACGTTGCCGGATTCTTTTGAAGGGTTGAGGAGTTTTCAAGCGGTGCAAACCATTCCCAAATTAGGCGCCTTACCAATGCCAAACGCTGATTCCGCAACTCTTGCGCCGGAATTCCTTATCCACACCGGCGATATGGGTGAATTTGGTCTGCCAGGCGTTACAGATCAGGTGCTAGACCGGTATTTTGAGGCGTACGATAAGCCTAAATATTGGATTTTTGGAAACCATGATAACACCTGGGTTACACAAACCCAACGCTTTCACCAGCAATTTGGTGGCGTAAGTTACACATTCGATCGCAACGGCGTTCGCTTTATTGGCCTGAACAGCGCGACTTTTCAAGAGCCGCTTCCCTCCTTTGCTGAAGAAACAATCCTCTTTTTACGGGAAACTCTTATAAATACACCGGTTACAATGCCCTTGATTTTGTTTTGGCACCACCCGTTTTCCGGGGATTATTTTGCCTCGGAATACGACAAAGAACGCGTTCTTGATGAATTGAGCCAACACCACGTTGCCTTAGTACTGAACGGGCATTTCCACAGTGCGCAATACCAGGATATGGGCCGCGGTATTGACAGTTGTGTTGCAACGGCAACGTTCTCCAGAACGGCTGAGATTATTGATGGGTACAGCGTGGTTGATCTGCAACAAGGGCGTTTACGCGTGGTGGACGTACGGGCCGCAGACAACAGCAAAGTCCAAGTTCTGTTAGATAAGGACATTCGAGTTGTTCCAGAAAAACCCGTCATTAAATTCATAGAACCCGCCTTCAGAGCTAAGTACAAGAGCGACACTTTACGCCCAGCGGCAACAATTAACCTGAAACGCAAACCCGCCGCTGCCTTTTTTCTAAACGGAAAACCCATCAGCAACACCTACAACGGCCTAAACGAGCCCAACGGCAGCCACAACCTGCGAGTTGAATACAAGGCTAAATCGGGTGAAGTGTACCAAAAAAGCAGCGCGTTTCAATGGGAACGCCCGCACCCCTATTCACCACAAACGAAGTGGAGCGTGGAACTTGGCGCAGCCAGCGTGGCAACGCCGCTCTACCACGACGGAATTATTGTGATTGGCACCAATAACGGTGAAGTGAACGCCTTTAATGCCGATAACGGCAAGCCCCTTTGGAAGAACAATAAACTTGCGGGCGGGTTGGAAGTATTGCGTAAAGCGGCCGCTTACAAGAGGGACTTTCTTGTGGGCACAGGCTCTGGGGAAATCTTCCGCATTCAGCGCAACGGTTCCGCCACTGCCCTACCTGTGAAGACCAACGCCGTGTATTGCCCTTTGCTTGTTGAGGGCGATATGCTTTACTACGGCAACCAAGATGCAAACCTGGTAGCATTTGACCTTGAAAAAAATGCCGTTGCATGGATCAACCGCGATGCAAGGTTCACCATTGAATCACGGCCCGTTGCCGCCGGGAATGAAATCCTATTCACCGCTTGGGATGGATTTTTGTATTCCGTTAATCGTGAAACAGGAATGCTGAATTGGCGCACGGCAGGGCCTAGGAATGCGGCTCGCGAGCGTGGCGGTTCTTCGGCAACGCGCTACTACGCCCCCGCGGATGTTTCTCCGGTGGTTGTAGGGAATAGAATTTACCTGTGCGACCGAGGGTACAATGCTGCTGCCTATTCAAATTCGGGGGAACATCTTTTTGATTTTGAAGATGATGTCAGCGCGATTACCGCCTCAGCGGATGGTTCACGCCTGTTCTTGCGTCGGTGGAAGCAACCTTTCTGCGCCGTTGATCTGGAGGTTAATCCGTTGTGGACTTCCAACATTATTCTAGGGCGTTTACCCGTTGAGCCAACGCTGTGCGGGAATCTTGTTTTGGCAACGAATCACACGGGAACGATGTTTGCCTTTGATCAAAACACCGGCGAAGCCAAATGGACGTATAATGTTACGCCCCAGTTGTTTGTGCTGGGGAGTGTTGAGGTTGATACCGAAAACAAAACAGCCTTTGCTGTTGGTATGGATGGTGTTCTGAAGGCGATTGACCTAGAGAGTTTAGCTCAGCTGTAAATTACACCGAAGCAATCCTACATAATCAAGTCATCAACGCATTTTCCCCGCAACGAACGTTCAAGAAGTTTGAGTTTGTTGCGATTTCAGGACTTAGAAAGAATGTCAATTTTCAAAAACCTTTTCGGTGGGCCCCAAAAAAACCCGGAACCAACCCCTGATTCGGCGCCTGCTTCAGGCTCAGCGGCCGCGCAGTCTGGCAAGCCGGAAATTTCTGCTCATTGGGAAAAAGCAATCAGCGAAACCCTTTCGCTTGATAAACCCACCGCCGAAATTGATTGTGCGGGGATTGATTGGAATGCCGAAGGCCAACAGGAATTTGTTTCGGCGGTTCTCCCCCAGTGGCGAAACGAAGTGTTTACGGCTTTCGATGGGGCGGGAATCGATCCCGGGAACCCGCCGGACGAAGCCCCTTTATTCTTGGATTTAGCCGTGCTGTACACCATGATTGCAGCGCGTCAGCCAACGCGCCTGATTGAAATTGGGTGCGGTTATTCCACAAAAATGATTCGCCAAGCGTTTCGGAAACACAATCTCCCGGGGGAATTGATTGCTATTGATCCGGAACCCACAATTGATGTTACCGAGTTTACCGATGCTTTTTTACAGGATTACATTCAAACAATGCCCTTAGGGGATTTCCAGATGCTGCAGGCCAACGAGGTGCTTCATCTGGATCTTACGCACCAGCTAATTCCCGGCGGCGATGTAGAGCATGTTTACCAGCGGATTTTGCCTTGCCTGAAAAAAGGGGTCGTGGTGGGCATTCAAGGAATTCCCCTTCCCCACCCTTACACCGCTGAAGAGCAGGCCAAAGGGTTTGGCGAGCAGGCGTATTTGCAATTGTTTTTACAGAAGAACAGCGGCGTAAAAGTGCTTTGGGCCGGAGGCTGGGCGAAAACCGCTTTAGCCGAGGACCTTAGGGCCTACTGCGAGGCAGATTCCGTGGAATCTCGCAGTGTTTGGTTTGAAGTTTTATAACCAACGCTTTTTGTTCTGCTACAATCCGCATTGGGCGTTGGCTTTACCCTTGCCCGACGCTCCCAAGACGGATTCAATACAAATTGTTAATACGTTTTTTTCGATTTTTTCATAGGAGCACCGCACCATGCCCGCTAATATTAAAGTAAAAGGTAATCCCGTTCCCCTTGCTGGAACAGAGCTCAAAGTGGGCGATACATTCCCCACCGTTAAGTTAAATAAGGACTTGTTTACACAAATTTCCACCAGTGAATTTGCCGGAAAGCGGGTGATTTACTCGGTTGTTCCTTCCCTTGATACAGGAATTTGTGACCTTCAAGCGAAGCGCTTCAACGAGGAACTCGGCAAGTTGGGTGATTCTGTTATCGCGGCAATTGTTTCACGGGATCTTCCGCCGGCGATGGCTCGTTGGTGCGGGGCGATTACGCCGAATGAAAACTTACGCTTGCTTTCAGATGCAAATGCCCGTGAATTCGGCAGCGCAACAGGAACAGAAATGCCGAGCGTTGGAATATTAAGCCGTGCCGTTTTTGTGACAGATGAAGCGGGTAAAATTGTTTACATTGAATATGTGGACGAATTGACTTCGCACCCAGATTACGATTCAGCTCTTGCAGCGGCTAAAGCCTAAGCTCAGTTCCACTTCAAATACACCTATATGATTCTTGCAACAACTTACAGGATAAGGAAAACCCCTTCAGATGACTGAATCCCAAACAGAAACCAAACTGGAAGCCCAATCCGCTGCTGAACCCAAAAACCGCTTGGCGGGCAAAGTGGTTCTGGTAACGGGTTCCACCCGCGGTATTGGCCGGGCAATTGCCCACGCCTGCGCTGCTGAAGGGGCAAAAGTGGCAATCTGCGGTCGCGATAAAAATGATCTTCTCGCCGTTTCAGAGGAAATCAAAATGATTGGTGCCGATTGCTGTGCAATCAAGATTGACTTAGCAGACTACACATCAGCCGTGAAGCTTGTGGACTCAGTAACACGGGCTTTTGGGCGAATTGATGTATTAATCAATAACCACGGCATTCTTGGCCCTCGTGAACCAATTATGGAATACACGGCTGAAAACTGGGACAAAGTTTTGACCATAAATTTGAACTCGGTTTTTTGGGTTACAAAGGAAGCACTCGGCAGAATGGCGCCACAACGCTCTGGTTCAATCATCAATGTAACCTCTGGCGTGGCACTAGAAGGCCGTGCTAATTGGGGCGCGTACTCAGTTTCAAAAGCAGCGGTTGATAATTTAACACAAGTTATTGCCGATGAAATGAAGGACCAAAAGGTTCGTGCAAACACTGTAAACCCCGGCCCAGTTCGCACGGAAATGCGCGCTGCAGCCGTTCCTGGTGAAGATCCCAACACCTTGAATAAGCCTGAAGATATTACGAACATCTTTATTTATCTTGCCAGCGACGCAAGTGCCGGTGTGAACGGTGAGCAGTTCGATGCCCGTGAATGGATTGGCCGCGAGGACTTCTAATCCACGGATTTACAAGCCCTGTTCAATAATAAGAATATAAACAACTGCTCCTTTCAACTTGAGGGGAGCAGTTTAGTTTTTACAGCGATTGCAAAAAAATCCTGACCAAAATACTCTCCACCAAAAGCGAACTCACACAAACCGCCTGATGTTCTGTTTTTTTGACGGGATAACAGGACGACAGGATTTTGAGGGTTTACGACAAAAAACAATCCAGCCTATTCCTGTTATTTTAGCATTTGTATCCCACCAGATGATGGGCGCTGTTTGACAAGGGTTTTTGGGTAATCATGTTAGAACCGAGGTTTACGAGTGCTATTGCGTTAGTTGATGAACAATTGGCCAATCAGCCTCCAACCAGTCCAACGTTGGGAGCTCCTGGGTTTGTACCCAGCGAAACTCTTGACCATCCAGCGGTTTTGGTTCGCCCGCTACGTGCTGGCATTGGATAAAGATTAGCACCAACCCGTGGGGCTGATCGTGGGGCTGATCTGGGTAGGAGAACGTCAGTACATCGAAGATGCAACCCGGAAGGATTTCCATGCCAAGCTCTTCCATGCATTCGCGCTGAAGGGCTTGGCGTGGTGTTTCACCTTGTTCTACTTTTCCGCCGGGAAATTCCCACTTCCCGGCGCCCCATTTTCCCGGAGGGCGCTGCGCGGCAAGAATTTCCCCTTTGTGATTTTGAATGATTGCAGCCACAACCACGCGGTGAAGAAGGGGTTTTGCTTCGCTCACCGTTTGGCCTTAAAGCTCCAACACTACTATCATGATGACAGGGAATTGCTGGTTCTTGATTCTAATGTGATTGCGCAAGGCTCGCTTGATTGTGGATTGAGCGGTGTGTTGATCTATACGGTCGTTAACATCCATCCCCTCGAATGTCTTAAGGACGACGGATTTCAGCTCTTCATCGGAGCCTTCCCCGGCGGCGAACCCACGAACGAGGAGTTCTGGGCCGCTTAGGAGTTCCCCTGTTTCGTGATCAATGCCGATGACAACTACCACCATACCATCTTGGGAAAGATAATGGCGGTCGCGAATAACGGCCTCATCAACATCGCCAATGCCTTTACCATCCACCAGAACACGGCCGTGGGGTATTTGGCCAATAATTTTGGCGGAGTCCGAGCGAAGCTCTAAGCAATCGCCGTTTTCCAGCAGTATGGTTTCATCTTTAGATAACCCCTGTTCTTGGGCAAGTTTACAGTGGTCGCGA
>DAIOTT010000043.1:7498-11197 GCA_036751885.1 Candidatus Sumerlaeota bacterium | reverse complement strand
CGCCGTGAAGGGGGGTAAAGTATTTGGGGTTTGTAAGGTTGATCATGGTTTTCATGTCGTCGCGGTACCCATGACCTGAAACGTGAATGGGGGCGGATTTTTCCGTAATCACTTTTGCGCCTAGGCGGGTAAGTTGATTGAGCATTCGGTAAATAGGACGCTCATTGCCGGGGATCATTCGGGAGGAAAGGATCACCGTATCGCCCTCTTGAACCTTGCAATCGCGGTGGGTGCCATTTGCCATGCGGGAAAGGCTGCTCATGGGTTCGCCTTGGCTGCCGGTGCAGAGAATGACAAGATCTTCTCGGCGAAGCCCTGCAATCTCCTTGGGGTGTGAGTAGTATTCGCCGGGAATGGTAATAGCCCCTAGGCGGCTTGCGATGCGGATGTTGCGCTCCATGTTGAGGCCAACGGAAACAACGATTTTTTTGTTTTTAGCGGCAATGTTCATCACGTTTTGAATGCGGTGCAAGCTGGAGGCAAAGGTGGAAAGTATAATGGCCCCTTCGGCTTCTCGCATCAGGCGATCAATGCCGGGCACAACTTCCATCTCTGAGGGGCAGGAGCCCGAGCGGCCTACGTTGGTTGAATCGCTCATAAGCAGTAGAACGCCTTGCTCAGATTCCGCGTAACTGGCAAAGGCAAAATGATCAAATGCAACACCATCGGGGGGGTGGGGATCGATTTTGAAATCGCCGGAGTGGATGAAGACGCCAACGGGCGTTTTGACGGCAAAGCCCACGGTATCGATCATTGAGTGTGTAACGGAAATGGGTTCAACTTCAAAGCAGTTGCCCACTTTAAAGGTTTCACGGGGGTAGATGACAATAAAGTTGGGGTTGAGTTTGTGTTCGCGGAGTTTTTCGCGGACGATTTCAATTGTAAGTTCAGTGCCGTAAATGGGTATATTGGGGAATTTTGGGAGTAAATAGGGAAGAGCACCGATGTGATCTTCGTGGGCATGGGTCAGCAAAATACCTTTTACGCGCTCGGTAATTCCATTGAGAAAGGTAATATCAGGAATTACAGCGTCAACACCCAGCATCTCTTCATCGGGCATCATTTGGCCGCAATCGATGAAAATCATTTCGCCGTTACACTCGGCTAGTAGGCAGTTCATGCCGATTTCACCCAAGCCGCCTAGGGACATCAGGTGTACTTTTTCGTTCGATGATTTAAGTTCATTGAACGTTATGGAACGTTTTTTAGTCATAAAGTTAACTTCAAATTCAGTAGATTAGTTTATTTAGATCGGTAAATCTGTATTCGAGAACTCAAAGGGGAGCAACTGAGATAGCGAAAATATTTTCCAATCGCCGTTATGTGTGCAGGAGATTACAGTCATATGATAGTTAAACTCTGCGAGAAATTGCCTGCAACGCCCACAGGGGGGAATATGGCGGTCGCTTTGGGAGATAACAGCAATGGCCAGGGGTTTACCGGCATTTTGGGAGCATGCCTTTACCATGGCAGTTTGTTCTGCGCAAATTGTGAGCCCAAAACTTGCGTTTTCCACGTTGCAACCCGTAATGATTTGTTCATCTTGAGTGTAGAGAGCCGCTCCCACGGGGAATTTAGAGTAAGGGCTGTAAGAATGTTTTGCTGCTTCAATAGCTGCTTGAATAAGCCGCTCGCGAAGGGAATCCGGTAATGATGTTTCATGCATGTTTTTTTGCCGCCATTTGAATGAATAAATAAAGATCGATAAAAAATGCTTGAAGCGTCAAATACATTTCCAATTCTGTTATTGAATCATCGATGATTTCAATCATGCTATAGAGGAAGTTTGGTAAAGTAATATGACCATGATGGAACCCGAACCCGGTGAGACGTTTCCCCCGTTGAGTGAAACCTCCAGGCTTGACGGTGAAGTGCCGGCGAAGAAGACAATTGGTGCTTACACCATTGAGCGGGTTCTTGGCGCCGGGGGAATGGGCAAAGTTTATTTGGGAATTGATGAATCCTTGGATCGCAAAGCGGCGATCAAGGTAATTGCCGAGCACTTGGCGCCCTCAGAAGAAATTAAAAAACGCCTGAATACAGAGGCCCGTGCCGCTGCCCGCTTGAACCACCCCAACATTGTTCAGGTTTACGCTTTTGGCCGTGAGGAGCGAAACGGCCTTACATATATTGCCTTTGAGTATGTGGACGGCCGTGATGTTGACGATTATTTGAAAAATGTGGGTAAGCTAGAACTAACTAAGGCGTTGAACTTGGTAAAACAAGCAGCCCAAGGCTTGCGGTTCGCCTATTCGCAGCAAATTATTCATCGGGATATTAAGCCCGCAAACTTGATGATGCTGAAGGACGGCACGATCAAGATTGCCGACTTTGGCTTGGCTAAGGAACTTGATAAAGACCACATGAAAACCAGCATGAATGCCATCATTGGCTCGCCGGCATTTATGTCGCCCGAGCAAGGGCAAGGGCGCACGCTGGACTTTCGGTCGGACGTATACTCTCTGGGTGCAACCTTGTTCTGTTGCCTAACGGGCTCCATTCCCTTCAAAGGCGAATCTGCCATTAGCGTTCTTCTGATGCATGCAAACGATCCCCTTCCGGAACCCATGGAGATTAGCAAGCATTTGGACGGCGGTGTGATGGCACTGTTGAAGAAAATGATGGCAAAAAAACCGGAGGATCGACACCAAAGCTATGATGAACTGATTGCCGAGATTGACGCCCTTTTGGATGGTACTTCCGTGCGTAAGGCTGCGGCCAGCAGGCACATTCCGAAGGGCAAAAAAAATCCCACTTGGCTCATCGCGCTTGGGCTTGCGGGGATCATCGGTACTTTAGGGATTATCTTTACAGTGATCAAGAATAGTTCTTCGCGCAAAAGCGCCCTTGTTTCAGCTGCGGAATTTAATCAACAGAAGCCAAATCTTTCAGACCTTTACAAACCCGAAAACACTGATGCAGTTGACGCAAAGCCAAAGCTTGAAAATGTTGCCTCGCTGATTGCACCACAAAATACATTCAACTCAACAAATTCAGTGATCGATATTTTTGCGGAGAAGGATTTTCCGCCCTCTTTGACGAGCAAGTACGCACAGATGACAAAATCTGAGCGCGATACATTGCAAGAACTTTCAAAAACAATGTACGTAACTCAGCGCGTGTTGTTTGATGGAATGAGAAACATTTTGCCGTTGGAGTTGGTACTAAGTGAAAATGAGAACATGAACGTTACGATTATGGACGTTGATAAAAATAGCACGTCTGTTCTGGTGAAGGGCAATTTAATGCGGTTCCCCGGCCCTGCGGAATTGCCGAATGAGATTAAGATCAAAATTGCTCAATTCGCTGATTCCACCACCCCGCCCCTACCGAAAGAAGTGCGTAACCAGTTTAATTTTTACCGGTACATTTTATTTGATTCCACGATAAAACGGCAAGATATTTTGGCGGAAGCTCCAACCCCGGAGACGGCGCAGCAGTTGGATGCCATGATGAACATGAGGGACTTGTACCAAATTATTGCCCGAACTCCGCCCCCCAACCCAAACGGGCAAGCAAACCAACTGGCACCTCAGCAACGCCCCAACAGTACACCAAGGCACCTAGGCAACAGATTGCGCGAACGTATAAATCCAACTCAATAAAACAACTTGTTGAATCGGCGTTTTCTGGTGGGATTGTTTTGACCCCTTGCACCCTCTGGCACCATTCTTACTGGTGAGTAGAAATTACTTTTTT
>DAIOTT010000043.1:0-7488 GCA_036751885.1 Candidatus Sumerlaeota bacterium | reverse complement strand
AGCATTGATTAGCTAATTTTAAAATGGCCGTTGAACCAAAGAAATATTTTTCCCTTGATCGAGTTTCAATCCTCAAGACCACCAGTAAGAATGACGTGTTGAGTGAATTGGTGGATCTTCTCTCCAAATCACCTTGCGTGAAAGACCGCATTCATGTGCTGGAGAAAATCATGGAGCGCGAAGCAACTCTTTCCACCGGGGTTGGACAAGGGCTTGCGCTGCCACACGTTAAAATCTCCTGCATCTCGGATTTCGTGCTTTCGGTTGGGGTTTCAAAAGCGGGAATTGAGTTTGATTCCTTGGATGGAAAACCCGCCCACATTATTGTGATGATTGGCTGCCATGAATCCCAGGCGGGTCAGTATATGCAAATGCTCAGTAAATTAGTAAAAAGCCTAAAGGAAGAAGCCTTCAGGAAACGAATTTTGGATTGCGAAACAGAAGAAGAAATCTTTGAAGTGCTAACAGGCCCCGGGGGCATTTCCTGATGTACCGGCGGCTTATACGGCAATACTGCCCAGCATAAATGAATTCACCCGCAACCTCAAATTCTAAGGCCGATCACCTTGTGGTAGATGCTAGAATGATTAAACCCAACTCCACGGGGGTAGGGCATTTCATTAAAGGCATTTTGCGGGGATTGGACCATGTTGCAGCCAAATCAGGTACGCGTGTGAGCGTGCTTCGCTGCCCCACCACCAGCGAGCAGCTGAATGAGTTTTGGGGAAGCCTGCACTACTGCGAATGCCATTTGGTTGATGTTGATCCTGAAAACCACCCTTGGGCGGATGTATGGTTAAATTGGCAGATAAATTCATGGATGAAGTTTTTGGGTGGAACACATCTATTTTCCCCTGCCTTTATTGGCCCACTGATACAGGGAAACTATAAAGTGGTGGTTTGCCTGCACGATACACTGTGCTGGGATTTTCCGGAAAATTACCCGGCAGGGTTTCGCCGTTACATAAAAACGCTGAGTTGGCTAAGCGCCCGCCGTGCTTGGAAAACTGTATGCCCATCCCACGGGGCGCGTGAACAGTTGTTAGGGCACCAAATTGCTCGGCCGGAGATTGTTTCCTACGGTCTTGATTTGTCTATTTTTCACCCCTCGGCGAGGGGGCTGCAAAACTCTTTTTTGCATCAAATGGGAACAAAAAACGACCCATTCGAAATTGTGTTTTTGGCTTCTTTTGAACGGCGGAAAAATCACCAAATCCTGTTCGAGGCCCTTACGATTTCCCCGGCTTGTGAATTAAATCTGCGGATTACCCTGCTTCACCACGCCACCAGCGAGGAAGTGCATACAATTCAAAAAATGGCAGGCGTTCACCATGTAAACGTGGAAGTTGTAACGCCTAAATCGCAGGAGGCAATTGCCGAAGCGTTTCGCCGATCAACGTTTTCCGTATTGCCGAGCCTTGCGGAGGGGTTCGGGGCTCCGGCGTTGGAATCCATGGCATGCGGCTGCCCGGTGATTTTAAGCTCAACGAATTGGTTCAGGCTTTTATGCGGAGAAGGCGAACGGGCCTATTTGGCGGATCCGTATGATCCGAAAGATTGGGCCGTTGCCATTCATGAATTGCTGAGTAATCCCCATGAAACAGAGCGCAAACGGCGCAATGCGTTTCAGTTTGCCCAGCAGTTTACGTGGAATTCATCCGCAGCAAAACTCCTTGAAGTGTGCTTTGGGCGATAACCGGTTTACTTTGCCGCGTTGTTTTTTGTAACGGCTAAGGCGCCAAACCAAGCGAAACGCTTTATGCCGGGAAGAAGGGAAAAAAGGATTGAATCGGCCGTTCCAAAGAATTTTTCTGCCAAGCGAAACAGCGTTGGGCTTGAGATGAGGAAGGAAAAGACAAAGGCAAAAAAGCCGAAAAAATAGTACACCGAAGTTGAGGTGCTAAAGCCCTTTTGGCGAAAAGCTCTGCGCAAAAGCCGGAACTCCCGGGGGGAAAAATAGGTTGTTATTTGCTGCCAAATTTGGGGTGCTTGTAGCATGCGGTACAAATTCACAAATGGGTTTCGGCGCATCGGTTCCACAAACCAAGCCTTCCCCCCGGGCTTCAACACACGGGCCAACTCTTTTGCCGTTCGCTTTAGGGGCGTATGAATGAGTACGCTCTTCGTCCACAACCGATCAACGGATTCCGCCGCCAATGGCAACGCCTGAGCCGCTGCCACGATGCACTGAATTTCCCCCTGAAATCCCTGCGCCACAAAGTGCTTTTGCGCAATTTTGCACCGTGCTATGCTTACATCCACAATTAGTACCCGGGCGCCGCGATCAAGAAAGTCGTGGGCTGAAAGGCCTACCCCGCCCCCTAAATCAACCACGACTTTACCCGCCAACGGCTCTAGGAAACTGTACCCCTGCGTAACATCAGCGGAGCGGTAAAGCTGGCGTTCTTTTTCCCAGTTCACGCGTTCCGTGTTTCCCTTTAAATTCTTCACCGTGGCAACGGCGTTCCAATGTTCTTTGTTTATTTGCCAGCGATTTTTCGGGGTTTTGCTAACTTTCATAAGAACGCACTTGATTTTCTGCCCCAAGTTACTATCATGTAAGGCCGTTTAGTGGATGATATTTCAACCTGCTACTCAATGACTTCCAAGAAGGAATATACCTTTATGGCCTACCGTGATTCCAAGCATTTCTTTGATCGTGAGCTCTCTTGGTTGGCGTTTAACCAGCGAGTCTTAGAGGAAGCATTGGACCAATCAACGCCCCTGCTGGATAGAATGAAGTTTCTAGGGATTACGGCAAGCAACTTAGATGAATTCTTCATGGTGCGGGTAAGCGGTGTACAGGAGCAAGTGCACGCCAGCGTAAGAATTACGTCGCAAGCGGGGTACACGCCCGGGCAACTGTGCGCCATGATTCACAAAGGGGCCCAAGAGCAAATGGCAAAGCTGCACAGCTGCTACATGAACGATCTTTTGCCCGCCATGGAAGCAGAAAAAATCTCTATCGTCCCCGTGAAAATGCTCTCAAAGAAAAACTACAAGGATTTCCGAGATCGTTTTTACAACGAAATACTCCCGATTTTAACGCCCATGGCCGTGGATGCCGGGCACCCATTCCCCCGAGTCAAGGGCCTTTCCCTGAACATTATTGTGGAGCTTGAGAGCAACAGCCTGTTAAAAAACCGCAGCAACCAGCGCCTAATTGCGGTAACACAGGTCCCCTCCAACACAACGCGGTTGATTGAGGTTCCGGGAACCCGAGAAGGCCAGAAGTTTATTCTGCTGGAGGAGCTCATTCAAGAGCATTTGGAGCTGCTATTCCCCGGAATGACCGTGAAAAACTCCGCCTGCTTTAGAGTAACCCGCGATGCGGATATTGAGTACAAGGAAATTGATGCGGAGGATTTACTGACTCACATTGAGGAGGAAATTCGCGAGCGGGAGCGGGGTTCAGCGGTTCGTTTGGAGTTGGATCAAAACGCCTCGGAATTGCACGAGCAATTTTTAACAACCGTGATGGGCCTTTCCTCCCAGCAAGTTTACCGCATTCACGGGCCGATTGCCCTTCAGCAGTTTGCCTTTGCCGTATTCAACACCGCCGGCAAAGATCACCTTCGGGAGCCCGTTTACACCCCTAGTAACCGTAAAACCGTTCAGGTTGCGGGAAGCATTTTCAATAAAATCCGCTCCGGCGATATACTTCTGCACCACCCCTACGAAAGCTTTACCCCGGTTGTGGATTTCATCCGCGAGGCAGCCTCTGATCCCAAGGTGCTGGCCATTAAACAAACCCTTTACCGCACCAGTGGTGATTCACCCATTATCCGGGCCTTGATTGAAGCGGCCGATAACGGCAAACAGGTTGCCGCTTTGGTAGAACTAAAAGCCCGGTTTGATGAGGAGAACAACATTGTTTGGGCGCGCCAGCTGGAGGAAGCAGGCGTGCACATTGTGTACGGCTTGGTTGGCCTGAAGACCCATTGCAAAGCCTCCCTTGTGGTTCGTGAGGAGAACAACCAAATCCGCCGCTACGTGCACCTAAGCTCGGGGAATTACAACCCCTCCAGCGCAAAGCTTTACACCGATACCGGTTTGTTTACCTGCGATGCAGACTTTTGTGAAGATGCAACCGCACTTTTTAACCTGCTTACCGGGTATTCCACTGATCCGCAGTGGAAGAAGCTGATTGTAGCGCCGGATGATTTGCGCCCAACAGTAATCAAGCTGATTCAAGAGCAAGCCGCCCTTGCAGATGCAGGCAAATCCGCCCTGATTCGCGCCAAAATGAACTCCTTGGTTGATACAGAAATCATTGTTGAACTCTACAAAGCAAGCCGTGAAGGGGTGAAGATTGAACTGTGCATCCGCGGCGTGTGTTGCCTAAGGCCCGGCGTGCCTGGGTTGAGTGAAAACATCACGGTGTTCTCAATCGTGGACCGCTTTTTAGAGCATAGTCGCTGCTTTATTTTTGGCGCCGACGATGAAACCGCCCGGGTGTTTGTTTCCTCCGCTGATTGGATGGATCGCAACATGGATCGACGCGTGGAAACCATGTTCCCCATTGAAGATGTGAACGCAAAAAACCGGATTATACAGGAGGTTTTTGGCTATTCGGCCCGAGACAACGTGAAAGCACGTTATCTTTCGCAGGATGGCATTTACCGAAAACGCTCCCTTTCACCCAACGAGCGCCCCTTCCGGAGTCAACAGTTGCTCATGGATTTAGAAGACTACGGAACCCCGATTCCCTTTCGCTCTTCAAACACCCTTTCACAGGAACAACTTGCACAGCAATTAGCCGATGCAATTCCCGATAGTCCGCCAATCAGCACCCGAAAAAAAGGGCGGTTTTCCAAACAAGAATCCCGCAGCACCCCCGGCGCCCTTGAAAAACTCAATCGCGAACCAGATTCTGATCCGCAAGATTTGTCGAACGAGCCAAATCAACCCTAAAATAATATGCCCTAATCATAACCTAAGTTCCTTAGATTTTCCGCAACCAATTCACCAGAATCAAATCCTTGTGCCTTTGGGTAATCCACATGATTGAACAGTGATTGAATGTAAGCAAAGCACTTATGAAGCGCGTTGTGGGCCCTTGTTGCTTAGCGCGCGTTGTAAATCTTTGCGGGCTTGGCTCAACGTAAACGCTCGAACTGCAGATCAGTAACACCCAGAGCATACTCGTTTCGGTCGTTCAAAATAATCCCAAATGTAACCGAGCGAACCCGTGTGTTGCGAGGGTCGCGTTGCTGACTGGTGATTGCCTCCCGCTCCAGCCCGGCGAGCAGTGAGATTGCTTTGGAGGAAAGCTGAAAAACCTCGTAATAGCCCGCTTCACGTTTGGTGGTGAAGCTGTCGTCGTTTGTAATAACTTTGTTGAAGTACGTACGTTTGGTGTTTAAGTCCTCTGGGCGCAAGTAACGGTAGTCTACATCAATTCCGTAGCGAGCGTACACACGCTTCACAACGTCCGTGGGGAAACCTTCAACATCCAGCAGGCGAATGACGCCCTGCTTACCGCCGTCGGAGTTGAACAAAAATTCCCGCCCCGTGGTTTCCACTTCGCGCCGATTCAGCGCCGCACGAATGCCGTCCCGTTGGGACTGTAAGTTGGCTTCTTGATCGCTGATTCGGTTCATCAGTTTATTCAGCTGCCGCTCTTTCAGGGCGTTGTCGGGCTTCCATTCCTCTAGTGAAGGGGGAAGCTCGGGCGTTTCTGGTTCAGGCTCTTGGGACTCTTCAAGCATTTCCTCTTGTAGTTTTTCCAAGGCGGTTTTTTCAGGGATTGCTAAGGCTATTTGCACGGATTCTGTGGGTGAATCTTCCAACTCGTTGGCCTGTGATTCTTTTTCCAGCGGCGGAAGATCGGTTTCTTCCGGTTCTTCTTCGCGCTCCAGCTTTACGGTTGTTGCCGCAGATTCCTCAAACTCTGGTATTGTCGATTGCGTTTCCAAGGGTTCGGGTAGGGGTTCGGGCTCTAGTAAGGTTTCATCCTTCAGCAAGGGTTCGGCTTCTTCTTCCAACGGGGGGGAAAGGGCAAAAATTAGCGGAAGGGAAAATTCATTCTCCTCAACCATGCGCTGAACCGGTGTAACATAGGCAATAACGGCGGCGGTAAGGCCAACACAACCGGCAATAACGTAACTACCCCACCGCTCTGGCCAATGGTCAGGGGTGCTTTGCCGAAGTTCAATCAGCTCCTTAAGTATTTGAATCCTAGGCATGGAGGTCAGCTGGTTGGTGAGCAGAGTGTTGTGGGTTTATGGAATTAGCTTCCGTTCGTTATGATGGATCCATTACTTGGTAATAGAGCACCATTTCGGTAATATCAGCGGAAGGGTTTCCGGAATTATCGCGCCCATCTTCACCCAAGGAGTAAACAACGCCAATTTCTTTGCCGCCGGAATCCGTGTTTTTGGTTGTGTAGCGTAGGGGCCGACCCCATGAGTCCACCGGGGGGACAATGCCTTCAAGGTAGGGTCCGTTCCAGCCAGATGCGCCGTGGGTATTCTCCAGCAACACTGTATAGCCGTCCGCCTCGGAGGGAATCAGCCCAGTGTCTTGTGTGTAATTCAGGAATGAACTGCTAACCTCACGAATTAAGCCCGTAAGCTCGTTGCGGTTCACAAGATCCCGAGGATCCAACATGCCAACGCCCATTTGCGTACGGGACTCATTTTGGAACCAGCTCAACTCTAAATTTTCCCAGCCTTTTTCCTCGTACTGTACAAGTTGATCAACAGGGCGAACTGGGCTAACTGACCCCTCTGGGCGCACTAAGAACATTTGACCTGCGGTGAGGGTGCGCTTGACTTGTGCGGATTTTGATGCAACAGTGACTTCGCCGCGAATTACCGCCACGTGAACGCCTTGCTCCAATGCATCGCCCACGCGGAAAACACTTTCCTTACTCCCCACAATTTCCGCAACCTGCGTATTAATAACCACGCTTCTTGGCTCGTTCGAGGATTGAAGGTTCAACCATATTGCCCCACTGAAAAGATCAATCTGGGTTGTTTCAAATGTGGATTCCGTAATTTCTACTTGAGAGCGTGGGTTGAAACGAATGTAGTCTCGGCCGTTTTTCAAAACCGCATAAAACTTGGAATTATCTGCCCGAACCCGCAAAGGGCCTGTAAAGTATAAATCCTGCTCATTTTCAGCGCCTGAACGGATGTTACTCTTTGGAGTAATGCGAATTTCTTCACCATCCGTAATACCAAAAAAAACACCCTGCCAAGCAATGGGGACTTCCGGAAGGCTTACGGCGCGGGGTGCGGGCAGGCTGGCGGGATTATACACTTTTTGGGGGGCTTCGGCCGGCGGGCTAACGGTGCTGCTGTTCACCTGATTAGTAAGCGCGGGTTGGCTGGGGGCAAACGGATTGCCGCCGCCACGATTCGGTGCAGATGATGCGGAATTATTGCTAAACGGATTACCACCACCAGCGGAAAAGGGGTTTCCGCCCCCAGCCGTTGGCAGATTACCGCCGCCGGAGTTAAACGGATTTCCCCCGCCCGTGTT
>DAIOTT010000042.1:0-23282 GCA_036751885.1 Candidatus Sumerlaeota bacterium | reverse complement strand
GAAATCCGCCAAACGAATAATCGGAAAACGCCACGATCAGGTTCTTGCGGATGATTTGCAACTCCCCTTCACCGTGGTGGAGCTTTCCGGGGGAATGGCAGGGATTCAACTGGGCAACGGCACTAAATTGCGGCCTGAGGAAGTTGCGGCGGAGGTGTTGCGCAAGCTGCGCGAAAACGCCGAGGACTTTTTGGATGAAGATATTGTTGATGCGGTGATCACCGTACCAGCCCACTTTAATGATCAGCAACGCACGGCAACCAAAGAAGCGGCCCGCCTTTCCGGCTTAAATGTGACTCGCATTTTAAACGAGCCCACCGCTGCGGCCCTTGCCTACGGGTTTGGGAAAAACTACAACGGTATTGTGGCGGTTTTTGATTTCGGCGGCGGAACCTTTGATATTTCCATTCTCAATATTTCCCGCGATATTTTTGAGGTAATCAGCACTAACGGCGACAACCATCTGGGTGGTGATGATGTTGATAATGCGTTGTTCAATTTTTTCTCCGAGGAGATTCGCTCGCAAACCAGCGTGGATCCCCGGCGGGAATCACAAGCGGTTCAGCGCATCCGCGAAGCCGCTGAAAAAGCCAAGCACGATCTTTCAACCATGAGCACCACCTCGGTTTCCATGCCGTTTATTATCGCCAACGATAAAGGCCCTCAGCACTACGAACGCTCCTTAACACGGGTTGAATTCAACGCCTTGAACGAGGGATTATTCCTACGCTTGCTGGAACCCTGTAAGCGCGCCCTTGAAGATGCTCGCCTAGAACCTTTTGACGTAAGCGATATTTTGCTCGTCGGCGGTTCCACCCGCATTCCCCGAGTGCGTGAAATTGTGGAAGAGTTTTTTGGCAAAAAGCCTAATACATCTGTAAACCCCGATGAAGCCATTTCCGCCGGTGCGGCCATTCAAAGTGCAATTATCACGGGGGATTTACGCGAAGTTCTGCTGCTGGATGTTACGCCCCTTACGTTGGGTATTGAACTGGCAGGCGGGGTTTTTAAGCCGTTGATCGACCGAAATTCTACCATCCCTTGCGAGGCGAGTAAGAAGTTTGCCACCGTTGTGGACAATCAATCTACCGTGCTGGTGCGGGTGCTTCAGGGCGAACGGATGATTGCTAAGGAAAACCACTTTCTGGCTGAGTTTCGCCTTACGGAACTTCCCCCAGCGCCCAAAGGCCTGATTGAGGTGGAAGTATTCTTCCGCATCGATGCAAACGGCATTCTCGCGGTTGCGGCAACGGATCTTTCCACCGGAATGAAGAAGGATGTCATCATCGATAAATACGGCGATATTGGCATGCCAGCGGAGCAAATTGCCGCCAAAGTTCTTGAAGCGGAGAAAAAACGAGCCGATGATGTTGCCTATCTGCAGTTCTCCCAAAAAATTGCCAAAACCGAGGGAATCCACAAACGGGCAAACCTGATTTTTGATTACGCCGTTGAAGAGCTTAGCGAAAAACAATTGAAGAAAATCAAGGAAACACTCTTCAAAATGGACCTTGCAATCAACGATCAAAACTCCCGTGAAGTTGATGCCATGGTTGATGTTGCTGATGAACAGCTTACGGCTTTTGAAGCGAATCCAAAGATTGAGCGGGTGTTGATGCAGGTTCAAAGCCAAGACAGCATTGCCAAGCAAGGGGCGTTTGGCAGCATGGTGCGGGCAAGTTCAACCAGCAAGACAGAGATTAAGATTGAGTTTGATGCCAACCCTAAATGGGAAGAAGGCGCCGGTAAACTAGAGGAGGAAGCTGCAGCGCAAAAAGAAGCTGAGCAAGCCATAGAGCCCACGGATTATGAGGCAATTCCTTCCCTAGAAGAGTTAGAATCAATGGCAGCGGAAGACCTTGGAGATGAGTACGAAACCGCCAAAGATGAGCAAGTTAAACCGGTGAAATCTGCAAAAACAAAACAACCCTCCAAGGAACCAGCCAAGCCCCCCCAAGCCGGAAAATCACCAGCCGGCTCGCATGAGCCACAGAAGCGGAAGTTTGCGTTTGCACCCCCCAAAATTGATTCGGTTATTGAGGAAGACGAAGAACACCAGGTGGATTTAAGCGCTCTTCCTCCTCCTCCGTCATGAGGTTGTGCCGCCAATTCCCGCCGCTTGTGTGGGGCAATTTGATTGCTCGCGCTCGGGCCTCAGGGATGTTGGCCTCAGGGATGTTGGCCTCAGGGATGTTGGCTGCAGGGAAGTTGGGCTCAAATAAAGGCCTCATTGCCTTAACCGTCATCAGTTTACTACTCGCCCTCTGCTTACTCCCATTACCCCTTACTGCCCAGCCCCAGTTTAAGATGCGCCCCGCAACGGCTGTTGGCTATTCCCTGCAAGCAAACTCTAAGAGTGTAGAGTTTGGCGTCAATTCATGGGAATATCTGTTCAGGGCCGATGGGAATCGGTTTGGCGTTTTGGGGCTTCAATATAATCTTGAATCCGCCGGATCCGCCTTAGCACTTGCCCTCCCGGAGATTGGCTTTTGGGGTCAACAAAATGTGCGCGGATTTGCGGAAGAGCTAAACAAACCGGTGGTTGTATTAAGCCGAGTGCCGAGATTTTTGGAGCTCGACGTCAGCGAACGGGGATTTTTGTTTTCCGATAACCGAATCTACCAATGGCCGCCATCAGAAGGGGTTTTGTGCATCAGTCCCCAAGGTGGTGCAACTTGGGTTCCGGCGCAATCGTTTGAACCGGGTGAAATTCAGCTTCAAACGGGCGAGCGAATTCCGCTGAATCGGTTGAACTCAAGGCCTTCAGCGGGGGAAGTTTCCCTTCTTTCAGGAAAAATAACCCTTCGGCCCGCGGTTAAAAACTGGTGGCCGGAGGGGGCTTTAGCCTGTATTCTTACGCCTCAGCCGCAGCTTCAACCTGCAGGTAGAATGCATGCCGGGTTGCAGGCCGAGCAATTGCCCCACACGGCTTTGTGGCGCAGCAATGATTCCGCGGATTACATTCCACTTATTCCTCAGCGGGTAAGGCCCCTTCAGGAGCTTACGTTGCGCAACCATGAGTACGCGTTGGTTTATGTTCCGGAAAACAACCCGGAGCTGCACCAGCAACTTACGGCTTCGCAGACGCTACGAATTACAATTCCCCTTCCGCAGAATGTACAGTTCAGCACCCTTGCCGTTCAATTGGGTGAAACCCTGCGGGAAAACGGCGCTTGGAAATCAGCGGTGCGTACCACCAGCCCCCGGGGTGTTTTTTGCCTGAATGAAACTTCAACGGAATTCATTTTTCTGGATCTTGGTGAAACCAGTGAACGGTTGCCTTGGCATTTGTTTCAAGAGTTCGCCGAAAAGCAAGCGTTTACAACAGTGGTAGGCCTTTCTGAAACTGAAAAACCCTTCTTCTTGCCGCAGGATGATCGTGGGCTTTCAGCCGCGGGCGAAGCTTACACCGTATTGTACCCCAAAACGAAGCGCCAAACGCAGAATGTTGCAGGTCGTGAGAACGTTCAGCAGCTTGCAATCAGCTTTGCCACGGCCAGCAACAACGATCAAGTTCAGGGCGGAGCTTCTGCCCTGTTTGATGGCAGTTTCAAACCCCAGCGGCCGTTACTCAATTATTGGTCGGCCCCTGTTTTGGCCGCTGCAAACCGCGGGGCGCAGACTGCTGAATTGCCTTGGGTTGAAGTTCGGTTGCAAGCTCCGGCTTATGTTCAGTTGTTGGATTTATACCATGCGGAATCCGTCGGGTTTTCGCCCTCATTCAACTTGAAGTCCTTTCGGATTATGGCGAAGCTTTCCCAAGCCGATGCGTGGACTCAGCTCATCACTGCTCAAAGCGAAAAACCCCAAGCACAACAACGTGTGTTGATTGATTCAACCGGCCCATGGGAATACCTGCGGCTTGAAGTGGTTGAGCCCGCTTTTCAGCCAACTGTGCAATCGGCACGGCTTGCGGAAATCGTGATTTGGGGGAACCCCGTTGAAATGCCTTCATCCGCGGGGAGTTCCACCGCTGCACCGGAACGAGCTTTTGGCCAAAGGAATTTGAATTAATCCGATGGGGCAAACGACTTCCTTCAAGCCTGAAAATAGCGTTCTAAGCTTTGGCACTTACGATCCCGTTCAGGCTCGGGCTTTTACAAAAGGGTTTTGGCTGGGCCTTGGTTTATTGGTTGCCATTTGCCTGTACATTTCCAATTCCACCATAATGCTGGATTATATCGGCGCAACACTCTTGATTTTCAGTTGTTTGTTGCCGTGCTATTTGTGGGCAAAGCGCATTGCGTTGGGCTTGCCGTTTTACCCGCTCTTTGCCCTGATGCATATTTTGTTTTACGCCTTTCCGTTGATTACGGGGCACGAGCTAACGGCTCAATATAGCGAGGGGGCGCGGTTTAGCGCTGCTTTTTGGATCAGTTTTGCCATCATCAGCGGCACAATCGTTTGGCTGTATTTCGTCAATAAACCCCAAATTCCTGCCCGCCATGTATTGGCGTTTCAGCTTCCCCGCGGGAAGAAGCATTTGCTGGATTTTTGTATTACGCTCGCCTTTACCGGGGTAGTGGTTGTGATGATCATTCTGAACCACCGTTTTTTTGAGAGCATTCGCAACAGTGTACCCGTGGGCTTTATTTCGCTCATCCGCATAAGCTCCGGGGCTGTATCGTTTCTCTGTATATTCATCGGCTTTCTGCGCATTGGTTTAGGGGAAATGGGGTTGGTGTTAAAGATCATCTTTTGCAGCGTTTTTGCAATTTACATTATCGATCAAATGGCAGGGCTCATCCTAATGAGCGCGGCCTTGTTGTGCATTCCTGCAATCATTGGTTTTGCCTTGGGTTCACAGAAAATCCCCTTTCTCTTAATCTCCGCATTTATTGTTATATTTTCCTTTTTCAATCTTAGTAAGGCGGAAATGCGTTATCTTTTTTGGGAGCAAACAAGCCAAGCGGGTGAACGGGTTTTTGTAAGCCAGTACGACGATTTATTTGCCGAATGGTTCAACCAATCCTGGAGTGTTTTCACCACGGGCGAACCGACGTTTTACCACCCGGATGTTGATTCTGTTTCCATTGTAGACCGTGCCAGCCTAATGCACATCTACCTGATTCCAGCAACGCAATCACCGCAAACCTTTGACTACATGTGGGGCCAAACGTACACGGTAATCCCAAGACTACTCATTCCGCGGGTACTTTATCCGGAGAAGCCTTTCGCCCACGAGGGCCAAGTACTGCTGAACATCCATTACGGTCTTCAGGATCGGCAAACGGCCCTGCGAACATTCTTAGCCTGGGGGCTGCTGCCAGAGGCCAACGCCAATTACGGCCCACTGGGAGTTGTTGGCATCTGCGTTCTTGTTGGGCTGCTGATGGGTTGGCTTTCTCAGTGGACGATGAATGTGCCCATCATCTCCTACCGCAACTTAGTGGGCGCCGTAACGCTGTTTACGTTGGTGGATACTGAAACCGTGGGCAGCTTACTTGTGACGTCGTTGTTTCAATCGCTGGTGATCGTAACTGCATTTTCCATGGTGTTTATGAAGCGTACCGCCAACCCAGCCTACGCTATTTGGCTGGAAAAACGGGAACGGCTTAGGGACTTTAGGGACATGAGTGAAACGAGGGACTTTAAGGACTCTGTTACACGAGGGCCACAAGGGACTCTAAGGACATGAGGGACTCTAAGGATTTTGGGGACAGGATGGACTCTAAGGACGGAAGTGACCTTAATCTTGAGGCTGAAAAAAAGGGACCAATCGGTTCGCTCAACACTAACAACATTGGTTGATCCGATTGGTCCCTATCGTCCTTTGTGTCCCTAGAGTCCCTTTTGTTTTTTTGGGTATTCGGTAGTCTTCAAGAACCTTTACGAACACCCAGTAGTGGAGCCGCAGCTATCGCATTTCAGGCATGTGCCGTTGCGCACTAACGTGAAGCTTTGGCAGTTGGGGCAGGCGTCGCCTTCATAACCTTTCATGCGGGCTTGGCGTACTTTTTCGTTTACCGTCAGCATTGCTGCTCCGCCCGATGAAGAGGAGGTTCTTGAGGTGGGTACGGAGGTTTCGGTGGTGTAATCATCGCCGAAACCGGAGGAGATTCCGCCGCCAAGCTCTTGGCTGTCCGTGAGGTGGTCGTCAAACGGCAGAATGTGAGCACTGCGGGCGGGCTTGCTGCCAACCATTGGTTGAAGGGGCCGTTCGGAGTGAAGCTCCTCAGTATCAAACTCCGCAGGGGCGTTTTGAATGGCATCGTGCCGTAATTCTTCCGGGCTGATGTGGGCTAAATCATGACGGCCCAAGTAGCTGATTGCCAGTTCGCGGAAGATGTAATCAATGATGGATGTTGCGCGCTTAATGTAGGGGTTTCCGCGAACGGTACCGTTGGGCTCAAAGCGGGTAAAGACGAAGGCGTTGACGTATTTTTCCAACGGAACGCCGTGCTGCAAGCCCGTGGAAACAGCAATGGCAAAGCAGTTCATCAGGCTGCGGAAGGCGGCGCCCTCTTTGTGCATATCAATAAAGATTTCGCCCAAGGAGCCGTCCTCGTATTCGCCCGTGCGTAGGTAGAGTTTGTGGGGCCCGATTGTAGCTTTTTGCGTGTACCCACTGCGGCGCTCTGGCAAACGACGACGCTTGGAGATGTAGCGGTAGATGATTTTTTCCGTTAGCGCAATTGCTTGGTCGTGGGGGTTGTTGGGGACTGCCGCCGCCATTTCCTCTTGCTCATCATCGTGCTCATCAATTGCCCATTCGGAGGCAATGTTCAAGGGCTGGCTTAACTTGGAGCCGTCGCGGTAAAGAGCGTTCGCTTTGGTCATCATTTTCCAGGAAATCATGTAAGCATCTTGAACGTCCTCAATGGTTGCCTCGTTCGGCATATTGATTGTTTTGCTGATTGCGCCGGAGATGAACGGCTGTGCAGCGGCCATCATGTGGATGTGGGATTTGTAGTTCAGGAAGCGCTTGCCGTAACGACCGCACTTGTTGGCGCAATCGAAAATGGGGAGGTGTTCGTCGCGCAAGTCCGGCGCGCCTTCTACGGTCATGCGGCCGCAAATATGATCGTTTGCCTCTTGGATTTGTTCTTTTGTAAAGCCAAGTTCTACTAAGATGTTTGTGTTGAAGTCGTTCAACTGAGCATCCGTCAGGCCCAAGTGCTTTTTGCAGTTATCATCGCCAAGCGTCCATTTATTGAAGACAAACCCAATTTCAAAGGCGCTGATTAGTTGCGATTCTACAGCCTCTAACATGGGTTCGGTGAAGCCAACGGCGCGAAGGTTTTCAGGGTTGATGTGGGGTGCGCCTTTTAGGGAAAGGCTGCCGCGGGCAAAGTTGATGATTCGTTTGATTTGTTCATCGTTGTAGCCGGCTTTTTTGAGGGCGCGGGGTACGCTTTGGTTAATAATTTTAAAGTACCCACCACCGGCAAGTTTCTTGAACTTTACTAGGGCGAAATCAGGCTCAATGCCTGTTGTATCGCAATCCATCACCAACCCGATTGTTCCGGTTGGGGCAATAACCGTGGATTGAGCGTTGCGGTAACCGTGCTTTTCACCCAGTTGCAGGGCGCTGTCCCAGCAGTTGCGGGCGGCTTCCAATAAGTCCGTAGGGCAATACTCAGGGTTGATTCCTTGAGGCGTAATCGTAAGGCCTTCGTACTCATGTTTGGGGGTAAAGTAAGCTGCCCGGCGGTGGTTGCGAATTACGCGCAGCATTTCCGGGCGGTTTGCCTCAAACCCGGGGAAAGGCCCTAGTTCGCCTGCAATCCGAGCACTGGTTTGGTAGGAAACACCGGTCATAATGGCGGTCAACGAGCCGCACACTGCAAGAGCTTTAGGGCTGTCGTAAGCAATGCCAAGCACCATCAGCAGCGTGCCTAAGTTGGCGTACCCAAGGCCAAGGGTGCGGTATTCGTAGGAGAGTTTTGCAATGATCTCGCTGGGGAATTGGGCCATTGTTACGCTGATCTCAAGGGTTAGCGTCCAAAGAGCGGCGGCGTGTTTGTAGTCTTCAATTTGGAATTCATCATCCGCATTCAGGAATTTAATCAGGTTCAAGGAAGCCAAATTGCAGGCGGTATCGTCTAAAAACATATACTCGCTGCACGGGTTGGAGGCGTTGATGCGGCCGCTGTTGGGGCAAGTGTGCCATTCGTTGATGGTAGTATCGTATTGCACCCCGGGATCTGCGCAGTTCCAGGCGGCAAACCCAACTTGGTCCCACAACTCTTTGGCTCGCAGAGTTTTAGCGATTGTATTGGAATTGCGGTTGCGAAGGTGCCAATTGCCGTTCTCTTCCACCGCTTTCAGGAAGTCGTTTGCAAGGCGAACGGAGTTGTTGCTGTTTTGGCCGCTAACGGTGGCATAAGCCTCGGAGTTCCAATCGGTATCGTACTCCTGAAACTCAATCTCGTTGAAGCCTTGCTGTGCCAGTTGAATCACGCGTTGAATGTAGTTTTCTGAAACTTCAGCTTTGCGGGCTTCGCGAATTGCTTGGCGTAGAACCTTGTTTTCACGGGGGTTGTATTGATCACCAAATAAATCTGCCTCGGTTTTTACGCAGGCAGCCATAATGGCTTTTAAGTGGCGCTGGCACTGCTTGCTGCCAGAAACTAGGGCGGCGACTTTTTGTTCTTCAATCACCTTCCAGTTGATGAATTGTTCAATGTCCGGGTGGTCAATATCAAGCACCACCATTTTTGCTGCTCGGCGGGTTGTGCCGCCGGATTTAATGGCGCCGGCGGAGCGGTCGCCAATGCGCAGGAAACTCATGAGGCCGCTAGACTTTCCGCCGCCGGAGAGGTTTTCGCCTTCGCCGCGGATTTTGGAGAAGTTGGAACCCGTTCCGCTGCCGTACTTAAAGACGCGCGCCTCCCGCGTCCAAAGATCCATAATGCCGCCCTCGTTCACTAGGTCGTCGCTAACCGATTGAATAAAGCAGGCGTGGGGCTGTGGGTGCTCGTAGGCGTTGGTGCTGCGTTGCATTTTCCCGGTTTTGGGATCAACAAAATGGTGCCCTTGGGCGGGGCCGGTAATGCCGTAGGCCCAATGCAAGCCGGTGTTAAACCACTGGGGGCTATTGGGAGCAGCCATTTGTGTGGCAAGCATGTAACACATTTCATCGTAATAGGATTGTGCATCCTCCTCAGAATCAAAGTAATTGTGCGTGTAACCCCAATACGTCCAGCAGCCGGCAAGTCGGTTGAAGACTTGGCGAGCGTCGCTTTCAGCGCCGAATCCTTCAGCCTCTACTGCTGCGGATTTCTGAAGCCATTCGGGGACGTTGCCTTCTGCCACGCGGGTGGTTTTTTTGGGCACTCCGGCTTTGCGAAAGTACTTTTGGGCCAAAATATCCACGGCAATTTGCGACCACGCCTCAGGCACCAGTATATCTTTGGCCTCAAACACGGTGGAACCATCGGGGTTTACAATGCGGGATGTGCGGTGGGTAAAGGGAACGTTTTCGTAGGGGCTTTCTTCAGAACGGGTAAAGCGACGGGTGATTTTCATTAGCGGCGGGCTCCGGGAGAATAAGGGGAATGGTTGTGTAAACCATGGTGTTAAGTTTTGGGTTTAGGGTGGGGTGAGTTTTCAGGGCTAACTTAATTCTTAGGGCAATTGGGTTTGTGAATTACTTAGAGGGCAAACTAATCGGCGCGTCGGAAATCATGATTCAAAGGTGCTTCGGTCAGCGAAAAGTAGGGTTGAATGTTGGTCATTGATCTGGGGTTGACGATGAAAATTCACTCCGTAACTTGACGTTTGTGAACGACATTGAAGGGGTTTTCAGGGGCTTTAAGGGCCTAGAAAACTGTATGTGGAGATGTAATGAAGATGCCAAGCCCCACGAAAATCAAGCAAAATATTTTTGCTTTTTCTTCGTAAAATTCGGCACTTATTCACAGGTTTTTCACAATTTATTCAATTTCATTCACAAGCTCAAGTAAGGGGATAAACTACAAGGGATGGCGTACACAACTTTATCTGCCTACAAGATGTTGTTATGGTCAAGAGGAAACCTCAACAATTTCCCGGACTTTTTGGAAACAGCTTTAAATCCTAAATAATTAAAAGCTGTGAATAACTTATTCCCTCAAAACACCGTTCGTTTGCAAATAAATAGTAGGATTAATTACCACCGATTTTTTGAACTTTACCACCCAATTTACTGATTCGCACAATGTTAGACAACTAAATAGACTGCAAGTCGTATTCCTACATTTTTGAATCGTAGAATTTTGTAAAACAACATTTTGCTGGAATCTGTCAGGCTTTCATTTTTCCATCCACTAAACAGGAAATCCCGCCCACAATCAAACTTCTCCTTGTGGTATTCGGTCGGTTTGCAGTGAAATGAATCATATTATTTTTGTTGGAATACCCTTTATTTGTGAAGCGTTTACCCTTACTTACTTTACTGCGTTTAATTCTGGCTCTTGCGTTTGTTGGGCCGAGCACCATTGCTCTTGCTCAAGAGGAAACCACCTCTACTGAAACACAGGCCGAGGGGGATCAGCCGGTTTCGCGGGCGGAGCGGTTGCGGCTTCACGAGGAGCGGGTTCGCCGAATTATTGAGGAACGCCGTAAGGCCCGCACTGCCTCCGATGATGTGGAAGAACCGGCAGAGCCCGCGCAAGCGGAGCAATCGGTCAGTTCCCCAAACGACTTCGGCAATATGATTCTTTACAACGTTTTCCGGGTGGAAGAAGGCTCAGCGATTATCACCGGCGGAAGAAATAATTCCACTACTCGCCAACGCCCTACCCAGGATGCTTCCAACGTGCAGATGATTAACAACAGGGCGGAAACCAGCTTTGATGGTGAAAACACATCGGCTGTATTGAATCGTTTGTCCAGCAACGATGAGGGCCCTGCATCCACCGCAAACGGCTACAACCCGGCCTCTGGTCAGTCTGGTATGTTGAGTTTAGGGGATAAAGAAAACAAGAAGTTTGACTACGCCTTGGATACAATCATTCGCCGGGGGGATCGGTTTGTTTCTGAGGTGCGCTTGCAGAATTCCCAGGCCAAGGAGTTTGATCGCATCCGTATTGCCTTGCAATACGATAAACGCTTTCTGCGCCCCGTGAAGGTTTATGACCAAGCAATCCGCAATTCAATCAAGGGTGAGCCTAAGTTTGAGATTGATGATCGTGATAGTTTGCTGGTGTACGAGGGGGAGTTTAAAACAACGCGGTTAACCAAAGAGCTTGTTTTGCTGACGATTGTTTGGGAGGCGATTTTGACCACTGAACACACGGAGCTGAACTTTGCTTTTGCCGGCGCTGAAACCGAAGAACGCCCGCATACAGGGATTTACTATCAGGGGGATAATATTTTAGGGGAAAGAGCAGATCCGTTCGACGGGGTTCTGGGGGGATCGATCTTGATTCTGAAACCGTTTGATATAAACGGCGAGGACAAAGGGGATATTACTCAAGGGAAGAAGCAAGAACTGCGAGAGATTTACCTCTCAAATGTTGGGGGTCAGCGCCCCGTGGGGTTGGAGCTAATTGGGCCGGACTTTGCACCAGCGGTTGGTGAAACATTCCAAGTGGATGTTGCCTTGAACAACCCGGGAGGCTCCGTAGTTGATGCCGTGAAATTCTTTATCCTGTTTGACCCGAAGGTGATTCAGGTGGTGGACCAGGATTTAGGAAACTGGATTCGCCGGGGAGTAAACATTCACGATGGGCCGTACCGGCTGAAGTTCCCCTTTGATTACCACAAGTATAACGAGGCTGATAACAAACTAGGCCGCATACGATATGCAAAATCCATTGGCAGCACGATTACGTTGCCCTCAGGGACTTTTGCTACCATCCACTTCCGGGCATTGGCGCCAACAAATGAAACCAGTATTGCATTTGTAGCTACGCAGGGAACAACGGAACGTGTTACGGATTTACAGATTCTGGGTTATTCGGTTTTCTCTCAAGATCCTAAGCTGACAACGCCCGAAGTGTTATTGCAAGTTTTGCCAGAGCAAGTTGCTGGCACAACAAAAACTGAAGTCGCAAGCTCTGCGGAAAAAGAGTACACTGCTCCGCCCTACAATTCAACCTTAAGCCTGATCGATCAGTTGTTGGAATTGCCGTAAGCGCCGATATAATTCCTATAAACGTCGCTTCAAGCATACTTCAAGCGTGTTCAGTTTTTTCCCTCGTTGGTGGGCATTTCTGGAAAAGCCCCAGTTTTCTTCTTTTACCTCTTGGATGATAATATGAATGTGCTCGGGTTTTTTGCCGAGCACATTCACAAGGGTTTGGGTTATTTCATGAACAAGTTATTCTTACTACTCTTTGGTTGCCGGGGCGGTGATTTGCAATTGAATGACGGGCATTGATTAATAAAACGTCCAGCCATTCACGGTTGATGCAGGGGGTTCTGAGAGCAGGTAGACGGAATTACCAACGGCAACGTATAGGTTGCCAAGATTATCCTCGCCAAATGTTGTAACAAATTCGGGAGTATCTTCAAGAACCGTGATTCGCTCATCCACGTTGGTAGTGGCGGGATTGTCCGTCAGGGAGGAATCAAAAACAAAGATTTCACCTGTTACGTAATCCGCGAACACGTATTTGCCTAACAGCGAGGGAGCACTGGGGCCGCGATACACGTACCCGCCGGTTATGCTTTGGCGCCCGAAGCTGTGGTTGTATTGTGTAACGGGGAGTGTTAAGGAAGCATCATTACAGATTGGTAGAACGGGGCAATCTGCATCCGGCAGGCTGCTAGTGCCGGTATAGCAGTTTTGGCCCTCCATAATCTTCCAGCCAAAGTTTTGTCCGCCGCCTTCAGAAAAGGGTACGTGGTTTACTTCCTCAAGTTGGTCTTGCCCCACATCAGCAATCCATAAGTCCCCGTTGGTGCGGTCAAAACTAAAGCGCCAAGGGTTGCGTAAGCCTAAGCCCCAAACCTTATCCATGGGGTTGCCTTCGCCGATGAAGGGGTTGTCTGCCGGGATGCCAAAATAGGGGGCGGTGTTGAAGTTTTGGTTCACATCAAGCCGCAGCATTTTGCCTAACAGGGAGTTTCGGCTTTGAGCCCGGCAATTTGGGTCCCCAGCGGAACCACCGTCCCCCATGCCAACGTAGAGCATGCCATCGGGCCCAAATTGAATTTGCCCGCCGTTGTGGTTGCTGAAGTCTTGGGGAATGGTGAGCAGTATTTGTTCGCTGGTTGAATCCGCTAAATTGGGGTTGGAAGCACTTCTGCTGAAGCGAGAAATCACCGTGCTGCCGCTGTTGTTGGTGTAATTCACGTAGAAGAAGCCGTTGGTGGCGTAGTTGGGGTGAAATGCCGTGGAGAGAAGACCCCGTTCGTCAAACTGAGTACCGCTAGCGCGGGCATCAATATCAAGAAACGGCGTGGGCAAAAGGTTGCCAGATTCATCCACGACGCGTATTCTACCGAGCTTCTCTGTGATGAAAAGGCGATCATCGCCCGCTGAGGTAATGGCAACGGGGAAGTTCACTGTTGCAACAAGGGTTCTGTTTACTTGGGCTTGTGCCGTTGTAACTAGTACAAGGGCGGCGGTCGTGAGCAGGGTGGTTTGCAGCTTCATAGTGGGTTGGTTCTCCGCGGTGTTTCTCCGGTGCTGATTTTGGAATCTGTTCAGCACTCCTGTATTGAAGCAATAAACGGTGCGTAAGATCAATGGATTATCCGGGTTATTTGCCCTGCGGGTGCGGGTGGTTGGTTTGGGGTAATGCAAAAAAAACTCACCCGTGTTGCTCAACACCTTATGGGTCAATATTTTTGGCAATCAAATCAGTAATACCATGCACGCACAGCAGGGGCAGTTCGCAGAGCATCGTGGTAAAGCCAAACCATGCGATCCAAAAACCACGTTTTTGCCAACAACACAATTGTTACCCCTAGTACAGTATTGCTTGCGGATTGTTGTACCAGCCCAAAAATCAATATAAGCGTTCCCAATAGCATGAGGAATTTGGTGAATTCTATGGCACGCCGATGGTGCTTTGGCGTGGGGATTTTGGGGTGCATGAGCAAAACACGTTCGCCAAAAACAGCTTTTGAGGCCCAGTTTTTTGTGGATTTTGGTTTCCCAAAAACTCTTGGATTCGCCCAAATCCACAAGCAAGTGAGCAGAATTGGCACCATGCACCACCAGCCAATCCAAACCCTTGACCAGATAAAAAACGCAAGGATCGGCAGGCAAGGGTACCGGGTGTAAACACTCCAAGGGTTAGCGTGTTTTGCCCAAACGTCATCGGTCATCTGAAAAAAATCGGCGATAACATGCAGCATCCGGGGGTGTTTCATCGGTGCGTATTTTTCCCCGTAAAGTCTCGGGAACCTTTGCGGCTGTTGTATAGTACAAAAAAACGAAGGCAAATGTTAGCCCGTTGTAACAACATGTTTGTGGCAAAAAATAGCAGGGTAAACCCAAACAAAAAGCACATAATTGAGATGATTGAATACCCCACGCTAATGGCACAAACAATCAAGATTGTTTGCAGGGGCAACAACCGCAATGCCATGGGTTTGCCGTTGTGGGTGAATTCTTCCTCTGGGTTCACAAAGTGTGCGGCATAGGCTGTTGTAAAGCCAACCAGCAGGCTTATTAAATACGCCACGCCCTTGAACACAATCGCACCAATGTACGGAACGGTAACAAGCTCGTGATGCTGAAGGGATTTCAGCGGCAAAAGATTAGGTTGTACTTCGTTGACTGAAAAAAGGGCCGTAAATAAAAACAGTTCAATCAACATGAAAAGGGCAACACCCACAACCCCAGGGGCTAGCAGGCGCATCATCAGGGCGTAGTTGAACTCGTGATGCGTAATTCGCGTAAGGCTTAATTCCTCAGCGAAGCGCCGTTCAGTTAATTTTAGAATTAAGCCCTTGGTTGCAAAAGCAGTAAGCATCATGATGGCAACGGAACCGGGGATGATTGTGGCAACAGAACTGGCAAAGGAGAAGGGGAAAATGTTGACCGGTGAAATGGCAAGCAAGCTGAAATCCGCTGCCACTAATGCTAAGGCTAGAAGCAGATAAAGTAGATCTGACAGCAGAATTCTAAACCTTTTTCCAATCAGGTAATACAGCACAACGTTGTGCTGAATGTTGAGCGGCCAAATGATGTTTCCCTTTACCAAGCGGTAGGTGTAGTAAACAGCCCACCGTGTGGGCAGGGAAAAGGGGAAGTCTTGGGGTGGTGCAATTTCCTGAGCGGTCGCAATGTTGGGTCTGCCGCGGGAATCAAAATAGGTTGCTGTTTTATGGCGGCTGGTTGGGCCAAAAACTTTGTACTCAGGGAGTTTTTCCGGGAGAAACGGTAAGTGGGTCCGGCTTCTACGGGGGTTGTGTGTACCCTGCTCATCCGGGGGCCCCGGATCACGATCAGGGCTCTGTTCGCTATTGGGAAAGGGCGGCGGGTGTTGTTCGCCTGAATCCTGATTGCGTGAAGAATTATTCAACGGGGGCCCTCCGGTTAGGCCGTATGGTGCGCTGCTGGTATAAAGAAAGCGCAGGCATCAAAAAAATAGAACGGTGTTTCACCCTTGCTCTAAAGAGTAAAATGGAGCGAAAGTGTTGGTGAATGAAAAAATCGTGCAATTTTAAGGAACCGATCATGACAGATAATATGCGTACTGAAAAAGATTCTCTTGGGTCGGTTGAAATTCCAGCGGGCGCCTACTGGAGCACAACTACCCAGCGAGCCTAAGAATGTTACCCGATCAGCGGTCTTCGGCACCATGAAAAATTCATCGATGCTTACATCATGCAAAACAAGCCTGCGCGGAATCCAACAAGGCTTCAAAATCCATCTCAGCAAAACAGGCAAACCCCGTCATCAAGGCCTGTTAGGAAATTATTGGCGGCGCCTTGCGAAACCAATTCGTGGTGGATGTTTTTCAAATGGGCGCCGGTACAAGTTTTCACATGAATGTGAATGAAGTTTTAGCCAATCGTGCGAATGAAATTTTGGGCGAACCCCTTGGCAGCTACAGTCTAGTGACAGCGAACGACCACGTGAACTTTGGTCAATCCACGAACGATACATTCCCCACGGCGATGCGACTCGGAATTTTACTGATGCTGCGGGATCATTTGCACCAGCCGTTGTTGGCGTTTGAAAAAGCACTGTTCACGAAGGGGAAGGAGTTTGATTTGATTGTGTAATCCGCCCGCACGCACCTTCAGGATGCAGTGCCGATTCGCCTAGGCCAGGAATTTACAGCCTACGGTGAAGCAATTAAGCGGGCGCACCAATCAATCGCCCACGCGCGGGCAGGATTAACGGAGCTCGGCATCGGCGGCTCTGCTGCGGGTACCGGGTTAAACACCGCCCCCGGCTACCGTGAAAGCGTTCTTCAACACCTGCAAAAAATCACAAAACTCCGGGATCTTACCCTAAGCCCCAACATGTGCGAAGCCATGCAAAGCCAACGGCCCATTGCGGAAATAAGTGGCGCGCTTCGCAACTTAGCTCTTGAGGTTAGCCGCATTTGCAACGATCTGCGGTTAATGTCCTCAGGCCCTACAACAGGCTTTGCGGAGATTGATCTTCCCCCCATTGCTCCGGGCAGCAGCATTATGCCCGGCAAGGTAAATCCCTCCATGTTGGAGTGCGCCAACATGGTGTGTTTTGAGGTTGTTGGCAACGATACATCCGTTGCTTGGGCCGTTGGCGCGGGCCAACTGGAGTTGAACGTGATGATGCCCCTTATGCAGCTCAAGGTCATCAGCAGCATTCACGTTATGGGCGCCTTACTGCAACAACTTACAACCCGTTGCGTTGTGGGAATTACAGCCAACGCGGAACGTTGCCAGCGCTACTGCGAGGGCAGCATGGGCCTTGCCACAGCCTTGAATGTTCACATTGGTTACGCCAACGCCAGCAAGCTTGCCAAGCAGGCCTTGCAGCAGGAGAAGAGCATCGTGGAACTCATCCGCGAACAAGGGCTGCTTACGGAAGAGCAAATCAACACAATCATGAATCCCTACGCCATGACAGAACCCGGCATTCCGGGTCGGTAAAATTCCCCCTAATTCCCGTTGCCTGGTAAGTTTACGCTCACCCCCACATAATACCCGGCACACACATCGACTTTGGCCTTGCTGATTGCCGATCTCAACTTTATTGTTCGAATTCTCGTTCATAAGGAGATGAATTTATGCGGTTACAACTTTTATTGTGCACCACGATTTTAATGCTTGGAGTGCCTGTATATACCATGAATGAACAGGAATTTAATCAGGCGCTGGCATCAGTTCACCAGCTTCAAAAGCAAGCGCTGCTGGCACAGGCTGATGAATCCGTGCAGCAAATCTTGACCGCTAATTCTACCACCCTTTCTGACGAACAAAAGCGCACGCTGGAATTTGAGCTTGAACGAAGCCGCCGTATTCGCCGGGATTACTCCAAAACAGAGGAGCAAGTGAAAGACACCCTTCAACGAAGACTCGCCGAAGGTGTTTATTCAGATGCCGAATTTGAAGAGTGGAAGGCTGAGGGGTATTTTGACTTTAAGTCGGTTGATGGCGATGAGTTATTGTACTTGGGCTCCAGCGTTCCGAACTTTTTTCACCGCCACGAAACAATCAAACCTAAGGACTTCAAGGCCGAGCCCACTAAGTGGGAGTTGTTTCTGCTGGATGAAGCTAAACGCGTGGTTGCGGAGGTTGAAAACAGCCATGAATCAATGGCAATTCCCCGTGATTTTGAAATGTGGATGCGCATAAACGTTAAGCCCGGCGTGGTGAAAGAAGGCGTTCCCATCCGCGTTTGGATGCCCTTCCCCCAGGACTTCAAGTACCAAACTCAAGTGAACTTCTTGGAATCGCTTCCCGTGGTAAACAGCATTTCCCCCCAAGATTACCCCCACCGTTCCCTCTATTTTGAAGCACCCGCAGGGCCCCAAGATTTACCCAATAAGTTTTTTGCCCGGTGGGAAATGCGCCGCTTTCCGCAGCACACCAACATTGTGGCTGCAGAAGTTCCGGAAAAGCAAAACGTTGATCTTGCCATGGAATTCCTAGGCGAAAAACCACCCCACGTGGTATTCACCCCGGAGATGATTGCGCTGGAAAAGGAAATCGCCGGCAATCTTACAAACCCTGCCGATAAGGCCCGGGCTTACTACGATTGGATTTCCCACAACATTAAGTATAGTTACGCCCACGAATACTCTACCCTTCATAACATTAGCGACTTTGTACGCCGTAACGGCTACGGGGATTGTGGGCAAATCTCCCTGCTATACATTACCCTTTGCCGAATCGGCGGCATACCCGCACGGTGGTCCACAGGGTGGGTGATTTACCCCATGTACACCGGCTTACACGATTGGAGTGAAATCTACCTGGAACCCTACGGGTGGGTTCATGTGGATGCCAACTGGGGCATTTTCATCGAGCGGGATTTCTACGGGGTCAGCCGCGAGGATAAGGACTTTTTGAAGGACTTTTACTTTGGCGGAATGGACGCTTATCGCTTTACAGCGAACCGCGACCACGGGTATGCCCACACCCCTGAGAAAACGGACTTCCGCTCTGATACCGTTGATTTTCAGCGGGGCGAGCTTGAAGCGGGGGGCAAAAACATCTACTTCAACGACTTTAGTTTTAAGCTAAACGTACAATACTTAGAGGGCCACAACAAGGCTGATGGAGCTTTTGATTGAGTGAGGAAATAACGCCGCAACAGGCAAACAGTTCTTCGGCCGCAGCGGATGAATTCATCCCCAAGCCGTTGATTTTATGCCCCATCAGCGCTCATAAAATCCTTGTTTGGAGCGGCGTTGACATGCCCGCACGGGGCCTTCAGTGGACGGAGAAATCCCCCGATCCCGTGCTCATCAGCACTGGCGAGCCTGCATCTGGCGCGGAAGAGCGTATTTCACCCGCTGACTTCAAAATCCGAACCCTTTCCCCTGATCCGGCCCATGCGGAGATTGAAATCACCGTGCACTGTTTTGTTCGTGAAGGGCTTTGGGTGGAATCCGAGGTGTGTGAAGTGAAAAACATCCGCACCGGGTATGTGATTTACTCAACGCAGGAGGACGCTGTTCGCCAAGCGATCATCGAGCACCACAAGAAAAAGCGCCAACTAGGCGATAACGAAACTTGACTGTGTTCTGTAGTCCGCGCAAAAACGCAGAGTACCTTCCCTAGCTTCCCTAGGTTTACTTTCAAACAAGGAAGACGTTTCCCGTGACTGCTCAACTTGCATCAGTTGTTGGCTTTACTCAGTTTCAGGCCAACCCCAACCGCTCATTAACCATTCAGGTAGAAGGTAAAAACTACCTGCGTGTTCCCTTAAAAACGCCCGTGTTAACCCCTAAAAGCAACTTGGTGGAGGCGTGTAAAAACGCCATGAATGGTTATCATCAGGCGGGTGATATTCTTTTTATTTCGGAAAAAGCGGTGGCTGTAACGCAAGGCCGCGCCATACCGGAAAGCGAGATTACGATTGGTTTCACCGCCCGCGTGTTGTGGCGCTGTGTGGCAAAAGTCCCCTATGGTATTGGCCTTCGGCGGCCCTCCAGCATGCAGTGCGCCGTGAATGAGTGCGGTGCAGCCCGTATTTGGTTTGCAGCCCTAGTGGGGGCTTTGGGCAAACTGATTGGCCGCAAAGGGGATTTCTACCGCATAGCCGGCCCGCAGGCAGCAATGATTGATGCCGCTACAACGTCGCCCCTGCAGCCGGATTGCGTGATCATGGGCCCCAGCGAGCCAAACCGTGTGGCATCGCAACTTGCTGTAACTCTAGGCTTGCCCGTGGCGATTGTTGATGTGAATGATGTGGGTGGCAGTTGGGTTGTGGGTAAGTCCAAAACCGTTCCGGTGAAATTATTGGAAGCCGCGTTGAAGGACAATCCCCTTGGCCAAGGCACAGAATGCACGCCCATGGGGCTGCTTCGTCTTCAGCAATAAGCCCTAATAAGGGCTTTTGTAAGCTTTAAAGCACTAAGTTCACTTAACTTGTAAAAACAGCCTTGACTTGGACATGGGAATCGCTCATGACTTCGCGCCCGTTTTCAAGAGTTGGCACTGGCTAATTCTTTGTGCGAAATTGAAGGAATTTGATATGAAATCGCAACGTACTACTCTGATTAACCCCATCGATGTACAAGAAGTTTGGTACCACGTGGATGCTGAAGGCCAAGTTGTTGGCCGGCTGTCTGCCCGTATCGCGCAACTGGTTCGCGGCAAAATGAACACAACATTTGCCCAAAACATAAACCCCAAAATCCACGTTGTTATTACAAACGCGGATAAAGTTGTGTTCACCGGCCGCAAATGGAGCTTAAAAACCTACTATCGTCACTCTGGTTGGCGTACAGGTATTAAGGCAACAACAGCTACAAAAATGCTTGAAACAAAACCAACGGAGATTCTGCGCAAAGCAATCTACGGCATGTTACCAAAAGGCCCCCTTGGGACTATTTTGAACAAAAACGTGCGTATATATGCCGGTGCAGAGCATCCTCATGAAGCACAAAATCCTCAACCTCTTCCCATTTCAACCCGCACCGCAATCGCTTTTAGCGAATAATTGAAGGAGTAACTTCAGTGGCTTTAGAACAATACTACGGAACAGGACGCCGCAAAACAGCTGTTGCTCGCGTTTATCTTCGCCCCGGCAAAGGCCGCATGGTGATCAACGGCAAGGACTGGAAAGATTACTTTGGTGATCGCCCAGCTCTTGACTTCATGATGCGCGCTCCCCTTCGTGAAACACAAAGCGTTTCAAAAATGGATATTCTCATCAACGTGGCTGGCGGCGGCCCAATCGGCCAAGCCGGTGCTATTCGCCACGGCATTGCCCGCGCCATGTTGGAAGTAAACCCTGAGAACCGCCCCCTACTTAAGAAGCTCGGCTTCCTTACCCGCGATGCGCGTAAAGTTGAACGGAAAAAATACGGCTTCAAAAAAGCACGTCGTTCATCACAGTTCTCCAAACGCTAACAGCGCTTACGGTTCATCCGGAAAAACAACTACAACCAACGCAAAACGCCCCGAATTCCTCGGGGCGTTTTTCATTCCCCCCTGGGAACCCGGGTCTCCAGCCTCGGAAAAATGATTGAGTTCAAATACCGCTCATTGATTTGGAGAACCTACTTCAAGAATGGAAAATAATACACCAAGGAAAACACTACAAGGTTGGCATTCAAGAGGTTACGTTCCTCATTTTGGGCATGCTGTTCAATATATTCACCAAAATCCGGTCAAAGCGGGTTTAGTCTTACGGGCTGAGGATTGGGAATGGTCTAACGCGGGCTGTAATCCTGCGGGGTAGGGTTTCCGAGGCTGGAGCCTCGGGTTCCCAAGGGGGGGAACCCTAGGGGGGTGCGGCCACGGGTTCCCGGGGGTTATTTATGAGTTGATCAAAAAGAGCCCGGGGGGCTGCATGATGCCGTAGTTTTCGGGGTCTCGATGGTGCTTTTCGGGGGAATGGACGTGGAAGCTGTAGACCTCGAGGTGTGAGTCAAAGAAGCAGTTTTCTTGGCTGGGATCGCTGAGGGCAATGCTGACTTTGAAGCGTCCGTTGAAGACGGGGAAGGGGTTCATGACGCCGCGCACGCGGTAAGTGCCCTCTACATTTCGGATTGCAAGGCCCTGCTGCTCGGTTCCTTGAATGGCAACGGGTAAGTCCTCGAAGCCGGAAAAGCCCATCAGAACTTCAATCTGGGGAAGCGGTTTGCTGGTGCTAAAGATTACTTCAACAATAAGTGCATCGCCTGTTTCAAAGGTTTGGCTGGGTTGATTATCGCGGTTGAGAAACTGAACATCAAGAATTCTTGCGCTGTTATGTGCGCCGCGAACACCTACCTGCGAGGTTGCCATAACGTAAAACCGGCGCGTATCTTTGAGGTCGATTACGGAGTTGTCAAGTTCCGATGCTTGGCTTCTTTTGCTTTGTTGTTGGCTCTGGTTTCGGCTGTTAATTTGTTCATTATCCGGCTGTTCGTTTTGCGGAGTTTGGGGCTTTTCGTACTCAAAATAACTATTTAGGTATACCGGGACAAGTTTGCCCACGGTGCCTTGATCAACCACCTTGCCTTGGTCCAACCAAAGAACGGAGTCGGCTACTAGGCCCACCTGATCCATTTGGTGGCTTACGAAGAGGATTGCTTTGCCTTGATCTTTCAAATCCAGCAAGCGCTGCAAGCACCGGGCGCGGAAGGAGTTGTCGCCCACGGCAAGAACTTCATCTATGATCAAAATATCCCCTTGCTGGCGCGTGGCTAAGGCAAAGGCCAACCGCATGCGCATGCCGCTGGAGTAGCGTTTGATTTGCGTGTGGATGAAGTCTTGCAGTTCAGAGAAGGCGATAATTTCATCCAACATGGCAAGGGTTTGCTCTTTCGGAATACCGAGAATGGAGTTTTGAAAGAAGATGTTTTCCATGCCGGTAAGCTCGGGGTGAAAGGCGGCACCAAGCTCTAGTAAGGCTACAACTCGGCCGTTTACTTGGATAGTTCCGTTGGTAGGCGTTGAAACTCCGGCAATAAGCTTCAGCAGGGTGGATTTGCCGGAGCCGTTTTTGCCGATCAGGGCAAGGCTTTCCCCTTTTTTGAGGGTGAAGCTGACATCCTCCAAGGCGCGAAACGTTGATTGTTTACCTTGGTGGAAGATGCCTTTGAGGGCCATTTCTTTAATTGATTTGGCGCCGCCAATGTGAATTGGGAACTCCTTGGTTAGGCGGTTGCAGTGAATGGCAACCTCAGAGGAGGTGGAAGTAAACTCCGCGCAGTGATGGGTGGATTCATGATTTCCGGGCCCTGGGCTGAGGGGCTCGGGTTCCGCATGTTGCGGGGCGGTATTTGGGTTTCCCTTAGGCATTGAACAACGCTTGCTCCAGCCGTAAGAAGTCGTCTAAGTCCATGTTTTCAGGGCGGTTGGTCTCGGGAATGCCCGCAGTTTTCAGCGCTGCTGAAGCTGCCTCTTTGGAAATGTCCATCCCTGCAAGGTTCAAGGCATTTAATAGTGTTCGCCGCCGGTGCTGAAACACCCCGCTTACAAGTTGGTGTACGCGCTGCCGTTGTTCGGGGCTGGCGAAGGGGTGCGTTGGTTTTGGGGTGAGGGAAAGTAAGGCTGAGTTGACCTTTGGTGGCGGGATGAATTCTTGGGGGCCGATTTTTTTGTGCAGTTTGGATTCATACTCGTAGGCCAGTTTGTAGGTTAGGGAGGTTGCCCGGCGTGTTTTGGGGCCTGCGGTAATGCGCTCGGCAACTTCGTATTGCACCACAACAACCATTCGTTCCCAAGGCAGGCCGCTCTCCATTATCTTGAAGAGAATTGGGGCGGTAATTTGGTAGGGTACATTGCTGACAAAGGCAATG
>DAIOTT010000041.1:11839-23359 GCA_036751885.1 Candidatus Sumerlaeota bacterium | reverse complement strand
GCCCTTATTATACTATACTATCTTTGCTTCATCCTAATGCAGCAAATTGGACTTATGAATTTTGGCATCCCAGTTGTTCTGATTTCTTGGTTTACAAACATCTTGTTTGCCAGTTTCGCCTTGAAAAAATTCCACTATCACCATACTCACGCATAAAAACCTCAACCTAAATACACCACAGACTAAGGAAATAAAATGCTACTAAAGAAAAGAAAAAAGAAACGCTCGATCGTGTTTGTTTGTACTGGTAATACTTGTCGCAGCCCAATGGCACAGGGACTTATGTACCAAATCCTGGCAGAAAATGACATCGCAACAGTTGATGTAAAAACAGCCGGTGTGATGACAACGACTGGTTTACTTCCAACTCCTGAGGCGATCCAAGTAATGGAAGCGGCTGGAATTGATATTACAAAACACCGATCTGTACCGTTGACCGCCGAGATGCTTCGAAAAGCAGACCTCGTTCTTGGTATGACTCCGTTTCACGTTCAATTTGCAAAACGCATGTTGATTGAAAATACAGAAGATCCCGGTAATCCTGACGATAAAGTATTCTTGCTGAAAGAATACACCAAAAGCGATATGAAGAACTACCAAATCACCGATCCCATGGGTGCTACTCTTGAGGTGTACAAGCGCGTATTTAGAGAAATCAAACTCTCAATCAATAAGCTGTTTGAAATGGATGTTGTTCACGCACCGTTGAATGATCCCCTCCAGCACATCCGTTACTCTGATGCCCTTAAATCAGCGGAAACCTCTGAAGCACCTTCAAATGATAATGAAACCGGCAAATCTAAAAAATCTGCTGTTTCCTAAATTCCTGAAGAGGAACTTCCCGCACATTCAAAGCCTGAGCCCCTACGGATTCAGGCTTTATTGTTTTTATGCTGTCATACTGATGCTCAAAAATGATGTCGCGATAGAATAAAGTTTTTTGGCAAATGCAGAGTTTTTTCACGCAGAGCCGCAGAGAGGTAGTGAGAGAGCGCAGAGGTTTTACAGAGTTACGGAGCCATTATTTCTCAGCGCCTCGAACTTCACCTCATTTCTCTGCGTGAAAAGAATCTATTGGATCGCGAGAACACTTTCGAGTAGTAGTGTAGGTAGTTTTGCAACATCATGATTTGTGGGTACTGTTACATTTTGTGCTTCTAACCCAAGAGACTGGGCATTATTGTAGTTCATACACTGCTACCCAAGTGAATTTGCCTTCGTGGGAAAATTCCTTGACTAAGTTTAGGGGTGTACTCTCAGGAACTTCAAGCTGCAGCGGCGGGAAGTATTGAGTATTTGTGATCAAAAGCCAAGTTCCAGACTTAGGTCTATCGCCTTTGGTTGAATCGGCGAACTCAACATCTGATTTGATTGAAACAATCCCTCTGGTTAGAAAGTCTACCGAGGTGAATTTTACAAAGAACTCCGGCCCAATAACAGGCTGATCGTTCGGGGCGTTCTCCTGTAACCACTGGGCAACTTCTGTAAAGTCCCTATTGAAGGCCCTGCCAACGTCCGGGTGCGGTGCCCACTCGTGGAAATACCGGTACGTTTCGCCGGCGGAAAACCAGCCCCAAAGCAGAGTTAAAACCAGAACATCTCGAAGAGGATTCTTCCACATGGGAAGGGCGCGCAGCAGCCAATCAAGGGCTTGCCCAACCATCATGCAGGCCAAGGGTGCCACCATCAGCATGCGCAGTTGGTTCGGTGCCCCTTGAGAAAAAATGGAGTTCGCACTTCCCGCAAAAAGCCAAATCAAAAGACCCCAATGCATTGCTGAGCCGCGAAGGGCTTTTATCATGGTTAGAATCAGCCCAAGATAAAACAACGCGCCGGTAAGCAAATCAAACACCGGGTGCCCGAAGCCGTTGGGATCAAACCGACCGTCCGGCGTGAACGCCCCATCGGGGGGTAATCCTGCCTGCTTCAACGCCTGCCACTGTTCAAACTCCGTATCTGCATTGGTGTGCCAAAGGTAACTTTGCACAAAGCTCGGGCTTCCAGGAAGATTATGCTTAATCTCATCGTCGCCCCGGAAAGCCCCCATCAAGGCTACATCTCGCACATGGCGACGAAACAACTCCCATTGAAATCCGTCCTCGTTGAAAAGCGTTACATCATTTTGTCGACTCGAAAAATGCTCCGGATTGTACAGGAAATGCCCGCCTAAGGGGGCGAAAACCAGCAATGCAAAGCCCACTGCTGCCATCAGGCCTTTCAGTGGCATCAGTTGATCAGCGGGTTTTGCTTCGGCGTTCAGCGCTGGAGTTGTCGTGCGCCTAAGGCGGATTGTTTCAATTATTACACCAACTGAAAACCAAACCAATATTCCCAAGACCATGGTTCGCATTCCCGTGTAAGTGTAAAGTGAAGCGCCTAAAAAAACGCCCGCAAAGCAGGCCCAAAGCAACCGCTTTTGCTGCCAAAATTTGGCAAAAGCCCAGAAGATCAAGAGTGTGAAAAACGGCGCTAATAGGGTTCTAAAGCCCAACCGTGAAAAGTGAACATGCCAGCGAAAAGTGGCAAAATAAAGGGCTGCAATCACCGCTGCTTTGGGGCCGATGAATAAACGCGCTGTAAGCCAAACTAGGGGAATGCTAAGCGTGCCGAATAGCGCGTTTGGCAAGCGCATGGCGAATGTATTTTGGCCAAATAGATAAACACTTATGGCAGAAAGATAATAGGAAATTGGCTCTTCAGGTAAGCCGCTGTTGTAGAAGAGAATGGGCCAAGCGGAACCATCCAGAATGCCCAAAACCCCTTGGCCCATCAAGCCTTCATCCATCCACAACCCCTGGGGAATGTCGCCTAACTGGTACAGCCTAAGGCAAAAGCCAATCAGTGTTGCCCCCAAAACGGCGAACAATTCCCAGCGTGCAATTGTCTTTTCATCCTGCTGTTCATTAACGTTCAAAGGTGCGTACTTCCGTTTCTGTATTTACAACCTAGAAAATCTTTAGGATTTTTTTGAGTTGTTCGCAAGGCTGGAACAAGCGGAGAAAGTAGAATTTTCCCTTTTTCCTTGAATAATATTTTTCGATCATCGTATTTCAACCAAACACATTATCAACAAGGAGAAGAAACAGTGGAAACAACCGTCGCAATGGATTCAATCCTCGCCACAATTGCCCTCACAATGGGAGCCAGTTTTTGTGCCGGAATAAACCTTTATGCAACAGTCTTTGTACTGGGAGCGTTAGCCAGATTTACAAACTTTGAGCTTCCGGCCGGGCTGGAGGTTTTGATGTCCGATTGGGTGTTGTGGCCCGCTTTGGGAATGTACCTAATTGAGTTTGTTGCAGACAAAATTCCGGCCGTTGATACCGCTTGGGATTCCGTTCAAACATTCATCCGCATACCAGCTGCTGCCCTGATTGCCGCCAACGGCTTGGGTGAAGTACCGCTTGAAATGCAGCTTTTCGCCGGCCTTTTAGGTGGTTCCCTTGCAACAGCAACCCACACAACAAAAGCCGCAACGCGTTTAGTTGCCCACAGCACGGGTACATCCCCAGTGGTTAGCCCCGTTGTTAGCGTTGTTGAAGATGTTGCTGTGGTGGGCATTATGGCATTTATTGTTGCCTACCCCGTGCTTTCAATCTTCCTGCTGGCAATGCTGATCATCGCGATGTTCTACGTCATGATTCTCCTTTGGAGCGCGGTGAAAATTGTATGGCGTAAAATGTTCAACCGAAACAAAGACGCCGTTGCAACAACATCGGAACCTGCTCAAGTTGCTGGCTAATCAAAGGAATTGGATTTCTTTCAATAAATGAAATAAGAAGTTCTAGGTGTAAAAATAATTGGGAGGCTTGATGAATATTTCAAGCCTCCCGATTTGTTTTTGATTACTTTTGAAGAACGACTCTCAGACCATTAGACATGTAGGAAGTGGTTCATGGTGATTGTTGATGAGGATTAAAAAATTAGGGGCTCGACTCTGCCGAGGCTTTCGCCGCTTCCCTTGCTTGACGTTCTTTCTCCATACGCTCTTTTAGCTGTTGGCGCATTTCTTCAATCTTTGCATCCCGTGCTTCTATTGTGATTGGCGGCTTGGATGTGTTGGGGTTTGTGGTTGCATCGGATGTCGTTGAGGCTGCAGGGCGAACGAGGAGTTTGTAGGGAACCGTTAGGCGGTGCGGTTTGTCATCAAGTGTACCGATTAGTGTTAAATCTCCCACTAAGTATCCGGATTCATCAGGAACCAAAAGGGTAATATCCATCGCTTGCGAGTTCGGACGACCGATTGGTGCTTCTGCGTCGATAATTGAAACGGTTGGCTTTCCGCTGCCTTGTGTAACGGTAACTTCAGAGGATTCGTAGGTAAACTTCTTCCCTTTTTTTGCTGTCAGGATGATTCTTCGTGTTTCCTCGGTTCCTGGTTGGGGGTTGCCAAAGAAAAGTTGTGGCGGATTAGCGACTAAATCGCCTAGAATTTGCCCCCGCACCGGAAGCGAAAGGCGCGGTACATTATTGTTATCGGTGGTGAATTCAACACTGCCATCAAGGGGCCCGGCTGGCATTGTCTCCGGAATCAAAATCTTGACGGGAATTCGTTGCCCAGTGCGGTTTGAATCAGCATCTGTGTACGGTTCTGGAGTTCCGGTTGTAACTTCAATCCCTGCTTTAGTGGGCGAAACACTCAAGATTTTTACATCAGCACCACTCATATTTACGATGTAGGTATCAGAGGAAAACTCAGTTCCTTCATCAAGATCTTTAATCTGAAGAACAGGATCTTTCAGAAAGACCGAAACCTGTACATTCCCCTTAAAACTAAGTTTATATTCTGCTTGGGCAGCATCATCCGTACGCACGGTTACAGTTTTGGTATTAACGCCTTGGCGGCGGGCTGAATCAAAGGTTGCTTTAATGATTTCACTTTCACCGGGCGCATAAACTTTCTTGTCCAATACGGGCACGGTGCAGCCACAACTTGCACGAATGCTATCGATGGTAATTGTACGGTCGGAGGTGTTTTTGAACGGAAATTCCACCGTTATTTTTTCGCCTTGGTCAATTGTGCCGTAATCAAAAGTTTCATGTTCAAACTTCAATCCTGGTTCAAGGGTTGAAGGATCAGCCGTTAAGCTGAGTGCTTCAGGAATAACGTTTGAGGCTGTGTTGGATATTGCTTCATCAGCGCAAAGAGGGGCAGCCATTAGAACTGAAAAGAGGAGAACATTAGAAAAGAGTTTTGTGGGTTTCATGAAGATTCTTTCAAAGAGTATGCGTATTGAATTTCTTATCGGCGTAAAATTGTAACGTGTTTTGTGTGGGATTTACTAAAAAATACAATCAGGCTTGGTGAACTCTGTTCAAGCTTCCACTCTTAAAACCGCCTAAATCAAGGGAAACCCAATGGAAACCAACCGTGCGGCCAAAGTCCACAATTGCCTCTCGCTGTTGCAACACTCGTGCAAACTCTTCGGGGTGAACTTCCAAACGGGCAACTTGCTCATGATGCCGACAGCGAAATTCCACCAGCCCCAAGGAGCGGAGAAACTTTTCCATTTCTGCTACTTGCCCAAGTTTTTGTTTTGTTACGGGTGAACCGTAGGGAATTCTGGAGGACAAACAGGGGCTTGAAGGCCGATCATGGTTGGGAAGTTGATAAAACTTAGCCAATTCCCGCACCGTTTGCTTGTTGTAGCCCAGTTCACGGAGCGGAGAAATGACCCCATGCTTTTTCACGGCTTGCAAGCCCGGGCGATAATCGCCGCCATCATCTAGGTTCGAACCATCAAATACAGCTTCAATACAACGGTTTTTAGCCAATACATCCAACCGGGAATAGAGTTCATTTTTACAAAAAAAACAGCGATTGATCGGGTTTTGAGCGTAATTTTCAATCGCCAATTCAGAGTATTCAATCACTTCAAGGGGCAAACCGTGCTCTTGTGCGATTTTTTGGCACAGTGCAAGGTCTTCCTTCGTGTTGGATTCTGTATCAGCCAGAATTCCAAAACACTCAGCACCCAACGCATTGTGGGTTGCTTTCAAAACAACGCTGCTATCAACTCCGCCTGAAAAGGCAACAAGAGCGTTTGAATACTTGGCGATAAACGCCTCTAAAGCCTCGGCTTTAGTTTCAATCGAAAGGGGTGTAAGATTTGTCATACTACAAAGTCTTGCAAAGGCTGCACTCATTCGTTGTGAAAATTTACGAAAACCACGGATTCATCGTTGTGGTTTGGATTCATATGCTGATTCATATAAGCTCAATTCCCCCCTAAACGACAAGGGAAACTATGCTCTCTGTTTGTACGCTTACCTTGAATCCCTGCTTGGATGTACACTACCAAGTGCCGAACATAGAATTCAATACCGTCAACCTCGCCAATACGCAAATGCTTGGGCTTGGTGGGAAGGGAATCAATGTTTCCCGAAGGTTGAATCAATGGCGCACAAGTGCTTCCCATGCTAACATGCTTGGCACTAATTTTCAGCTCACCACCCTTGCCTTGGGCGGTGGAATGCTAGACCCAATATTTACGGCTTTGGCAAATCAAGAGGGCTTGAATCTGCGGCTGATTCCGGCGGGGGCATTGCCTCGAATCAATCTTCACCTCCGCGAGCCCCAAGACGAAGGTCGATTTCTTAAAGTCAATGCCCCCGGCGGGGTTGAATCTGCCGATGTTCTTCAACCCCTTTTGGATTACCTAGGGGAACTAAAGCCCACGCATCTGGTTCTTGCGGGTTCTATCCCCCCGGGATTGCCTAGAAATACCTACGCCGAACTCCTTCAGCACTCAAAAGGCTGGGGGGCAAAAACCTATGTTGATTGCCGCGATGAACCCCTATTAGAGGCAATCAAAGCCAAACCCGATTTTGTGAAGGTCAACCAAACAGAGTTCTCCGTGCTCGTCGCTTCCGATCATGAAACTCCCATTGATTCCCAACTCGTGGCGTACTCAAGAACTCATGAAGTCCGCATTTGCCTAACGAACGGGCCTAGCGTTGTGCTTTATTCCGATGGTAAATCCTTGATTCAAGCTCAACCGCCGATTTTGAAAGTCGGTGAAACTGTTGGCGCTGGCGACGCATTCTTAGCGGGTTGGCTGGCAGGGGAGTTGTTGGGGCTTGATGATAAAGGTTGCCTGAATCAAGCGTTGGAATTTGCCCACCGCACGGCTAGCAATCAAGTTTAGGGTAATGCAGATCAAGTTCTATAATGATCCTCATCGAAGAATCAATAAATCTCCGGCTCTTCGTCCTCAGGCTCTGAGAAGCGTAGCGGCGGTGTAAGCCCTAAATGCTGGTAGGCTGCTTTAGTTGCAACGCGCCCGCGGGGCGTGCGGGAAACAAATCCCGTTTGAATCAAATACGGTTCCACTAAATCAATCAATGTATCGTCGTCTTCACTCAAGCTAACCGCCAGTGTATTCAAACCAACGGGGCCGCCGTTGAACTTATTGATCAGTGCGTCCAAAAAGGCGCGGTCTTGCGAATCCAAGCCCATACCGTCGATATCAAGCAGGCGAAGAGAATCCTCCGCAACCCCCGTTGAAATGATCCCATCGTGGCGAACCTCGGCAATATCACGCACTCGGCGTAATATACGGTTTGCAATCCGTGGTGTTCCCCGGGAGCGCGAGGCAATCACGTAGCTAGCATCATCGGTAATCTCGCATCCTAGAAGCCGCGCGGAGCGCATAATGATGTGTTGAATTTCTGCCGGTGTGTAAAACTGCAAGCGTTGCGTAATGCCAAACCTCGAGCGCAAGGGGCTCGTTAGCATGCCTGCTCGGGTGGTGGCGCCAACCAGAGTAAACGGTTCAATGTCCAGCTTGATGGATTTTGCGTGGGGCCCGTCGCCAATCATAATGTCAATTTTTCGATCCTCAAGGGCCGGGTACAGGCATTCTTCCACAACACGGTTTAGGCGGTGAATTTCATCGATAAATAAAATATCCTGAGGTTGCAAGTCCGTCAGCATGGCAGCTAAATCGTCCTTACGCTCAATAATCGGCCCGCTGGTGCTCCTCAGGTTGGAGCCCATTTCCTTCGCCACAATGTGGGCAAGGGTGGTTTTCCCAAGCCCCGGAGGGCCATAAAGCAGCACATGATCTAACGCATCGCCCCGGTTGCGTGCTGCCTGAATAAAAATCCGCAAGTTTTCCACCACCTGCGTTTGCCCCACAAAATCTCCGAGTTCGCCGGGCCGAAGCGCAACATCCTCAGGTTCAATTTCATCCATCCGTTTCGGATCAAGGGGTGGTGTCATTGTGGCTCAATCCTTCCCTTGGGTACGCGTGGCAACTTCAATATCCAAATCACGCGTAACGGATTTACTAAAGTACCGTTCGCGAATGGCTTCATTCTGTGTCACTTCTGCCATCGTGCCGCTGGCAATGACTTCGCCCTCAATAATCATGTAGGCGCGGTCGGTAATGCTCAGCGTTTCCCGCAGAGAGTGGTCGGTAATCAGAACGCCCAAGTTCCGCTGCTTCAGCTCCAACACAATTTCTTGAATATCTTCCACAGTTTTTGGGTCGATTTGGGCAAAGGGTTCATCCAGAAAGATAAACTTCGGGTTCGTTGCCAAACAGCGGGCAACTTCCACCCGGCGTTTCTCCCCGCCGGAAAGGCTGCTTGCTACCTGCTTGCGCAGATGCGAAATGCGCAAATCCTCAAGGGCTTTTTCCACCCGCTCTTTTTGTTCCGCAACGGGCAAACCTATTGCTTGCAAAATTGCGCGCAAATTATCCTGAACACTCAATTTACGGAATATACTAGGCTCCTGCGCAAGGTAGGCAATACCGCGCCGCGCCCGGGCGTGAATCGGCAATTGAGTCATTTCTTCCCCATTGATAAATACCTTCCCCTCGGTTGGCGCAACAAAGCCCACCATCATCTTAAACGTCGTCGTTTTGCCGGCACCGTTCGGCCCTAAAAGGCTGATAATCTCACCGCGGCAAACCTCAATGGAAACGCCGTTCACAACACGTTTTTTCCCGTATTCCTTTACCAAAAGCTCAGTATGAATTTTCTCGTTGGACATAAATCACATTCTTCGATAACTTAAATTCTATGCTTAGAACGCACGTTCTTGATTACGTTCCAACAGTAAACTCCTCGACCCCGGACAATTGAAAGAAAAATTATCATGAAATTCCCGCTCGATCATCAAAAAACGTTTATGCTCTGCCTTCTTGGTGTAGCACTCGCCCAATCACCCCTTGCCGCACAAACCTCAACCAAGGCCCCAACCCTAGGTTCCTCTGAAAATGCAAAAGACCAAATATACACGTTGCAGCAAGATCAAGAGGCCCAAGCCGATGCCCGCACGGATTTTCAATCGGAAACCAGCTTTCCCTCTTATCTCTATTCCACCCCGTTCTATGTTGAACGCGGTACAGCCGAAGAGCGTGAAAAGTTCAAAACCGAATCCATCGATCATAACATCGAAAAATACCTCTCCATGGAATTCGCCGCAGATGAAGAAACCGAGGACAAATGGGGCGGCGCTTACTGGACGGCGGGAATTCTGAACTACGATTCACCTACGGTTCGCACGTCCATCAACAAAGCATTTGAGCAATTTGCCCAGCTAACGCCCAACTTCCAACGGATTATTTTGCAATCAACCTACACGCTTTACCCCGATCAATACATCCCTGAAGTTGAAGCCAGTTTACCCTTTGCAGCCCAACCCAAAGCCTTTGCCATTGGAGCTTATCATTTGTTGCGTGCAAGCCCAACGCCTACCCAGCGAGCGATAATTTCAACGCTTTTAGAGAATCGTTTTCCTGAAACCGATGCCCCACAATTAATCGCCCTGAAGGAAGTCTTAAAGCACCCGCTGCAACAAGAGATTCGCTCTCAACCGCCGATGATTGATTTGCTCACGGCCCCAATTGTTGAGGGAAAACCCGTCATCTTTAGCCTGCAACGGTTGAATCGCAATTATCCCGGCATCGCAATTGTTCGGGGAACAGATGGCAAATTCCTGAGGAACACCGAAGGCGGAATATTCCACCTCAGCCAGCACGCTCGTTCGCGCACGGATTTACCCGGAACAATTACCTACGGCAATTCACCCCGCGGAATTTACTCAATCAACGGTTCCGGAATTGCCACAAACAAGTTCATCGGCAGCGTTCCCTACCTTTGGTCACGCGTACCGGTGGAAGTAAATCCGTCGGACTACTTTTTTGGCGAAATTCCTGAAGCCCTTCAGCCGTTCCTAGTTATTCCCGAAAAACCGGAAGAACCCCTTGGTTGGTCGCGGGAGCTTTACACTGCGTTGCTCCCTAATTCATGGAAAACCTACCGCCCCATCTACGAAGCATGGCTGGCCGGGCAAGCCGGCCGAAGCGACATGATTATCCACGGAACAACAATCAACCCAGACTTCTATAAAAACGAAATCTACTATCCCCACACCCCCAGCGCCGGGTGCATCGGCGCAATAGAATTTTGGTCCCCGGAAGACGGCTCACTGCTTTACAGCGGTCAGTTGGAGTTGCTGAAGCAGTTCACCTCTACAAAAACCGACAAAGGTTTCCTAGTAGTTGTCGATCTAGACGCAAAAGACCACCCCGTTCGCCTTGACGATGTTTTGCCGATGATTCTTGAAGCAGAGCGGCTGATGAGGGAAAATCACTCTGCAGAAGATCATGAGGAAGCCGCAGAAGCAAACTCTGCATCAGCCCCGGCTGAAACAATGCCTACACAATAAAATAATCCAAAATGGAAAAACCGCTTTAGGCCAAAATAAACTTGTAACAAAAACCCCGGAGTCAGCGAACTGATTCCGGGGTTTTGTTAAGCTTAGGATCGATTTTTGTTGTTTGATTGTTACTTCGCGTAATCCACTTGGCGGGTTTCACGAACGACAACCACCTTGATTTGACCAGGGTATTGAAGCTCTTCTTCAATCCGCTTTGTTACATCGCGCACCAACATGCTACACTCATTATCATTCAGCTTATCAGGCTCCACGATAATGCGAATCTCACGACCCGCTTGAATAGCATAGGATTTCTCCACGCCTTCAAAGCTCGTGGCAATTGCTTCAAGATTTTCCAGCCGTTTGATATACGTTTCCAGCGTTTCACGGCGCGCGCCGGGGCGAGCCGCTGATACAGAGTCTGCAGTGATCACAATGAATGCAGTCAAGGTTTTTGGCTTGACCTCATAGTGATGGGCTTCAATCGCGTGAATCACTTCAGGGCGCTCTTTGAACTTACGTGCAATCTCCGCCCCAATTTGCGCGTGTGGGCCTTCCACTTCGTGAGTAACAGCTTTGCCGATGTCATGCAGCAAGGTAGCGCGCTTGGCAATCTTGGTGTCAATGCCCAGCTCGCTGGAGATCATCTCCGCAATATGAGCGCATTCCACGCTGTGCTTCAGCACGTTTTGCCCGTAACTGGTGCGGAACATTAAACGCCCAAGGAGTTTGATAATCTCCGGGTGCATGTCATGAATGCCCAAGTCTTCGCAGGCATGTTCACCTGCTTGGCGGGCTTTTTCTTCAATGTGTTTCTTGGACTTAGCAACAATTTCTTCAATGCGGCT
>DAIOTT010000041.1:10756-11829 GCA_036751885.1 Candidatus Sumerlaeota bacterium | reverse complement strand
CGTCGGCAATCAGCTTTTCAATCACCACTCGGGCAATTTCACGCCGCATGGGATCAAAGCAAGAAAGCACCACCGCTTCGGGAGTATCATCAATAATGATGTTCACGCCGGTAGCCTGTTCCAAGGCCCGAATGTTACGGCCTTCGCGGCCAATGATTCTGCCCTTCATTTCATCGCTTGGCAGGGGAACAACAGAAACGGTTGTTTCCGTCACCTGATCCGTAGCACAGCGCTGAACAGCAATCGTCAGGATTTGCCGCGCTTTTTTCTCGGCAATTTCCTCTGTTTCAGCTTCTACCCGGCGAATCATCGCCGCGGCTTCCTGCTTGATTTCCTCTTGCAAGTTATCAAGCAACAGCTTCTTGCCTTCCTCACGGGTAAGGCCAGAGATTTCTTCCGTTTTGCGAATCAAATCATCGCGAAGTTGCTCAATGCGAACACGGTCTTCCTCGGTTCGCTTCAGTTTGCGTTCAAGGCTTTCACGCTTTTCGTTGAGTTCGCCGTCCTTCCGGCTCAGGGCTTCAGTATCTTTTTCCAGCTGTGTTTCCAGCTTTGCAAGTCGATGCTCTGTTTTGTCGATCTCTGATTTTTTTCGGTTTAGCTCTTTCTCTTCTGCTTCAAGGCGCTTACGTACTTTTCCCTCTGCCTCTTCAAGGGTCTTCTGAACTTGCTCATCGGTTTTTTGCTTTATCTCTGCGATCCTGCGATCGGCGTCTTCTTTAGCTTGAAGTTCTTCCTCTTTGAAACGTGTTTTAATTAGCTGTGTTGCGTAATTATATCCAAAAAAGCCGCCTAAAGCGATTCCGCAGAAAGCCCCGATAAGAGCATATGCAAACTGCTCCATAGGTATGGGACTCCCATTTATAATGTGTTATATTGACTCAGTGGTTTTCACGGAAACATCGTTGAAATACCAAGACCAAAGAAAGCCACTTAAATCAATCGGATGTCAAGCGAATGCGTTCCCATGAAAAGCAAACTAAAGACGAAGCTTCAGTTAGGCATTGTTAGGCAAGTATTTATACTTGGCAAGCCAATCAAATTCGATCCAGCGCCTTCGCCAAATCCTCAAG
>DAIOTT010000041.1:0-10746 GCA_036751885.1 Candidatus Sumerlaeota bacterium | reverse complement strand
TGTTCAATCCCCACGGAGAGGCGCAGCATGTTATCGGGAATCCCCATTTCCATGCGCTGCTCCTCACTAAGCACCGCATGGCTCATGGTGGGTGGATGGCAAATCAGGGATTCCACACCTCCCAAGCTTTCCGCAAAAAAGAAGCACGTAATCCCGTCTATCATGCGGTTCAACCCAGCCCGGTCTGTTTTCGCCACAAATGTTACCATGCCCCCAAAATGCCGCATCTGGCGCTTTGCAAGCTCGTGGCTTGGGTGTTCTTCAAGCCCCGGGTAGTAAACGCGGTCAACCTTTGGGTGCTGCCGTAAAAACCGCGCAACAGCCAATGCATTCTCGCAGTGTTGTTTCATCCGTAAACTCAGTGTTTTCATGCCTCTAAGAGCAAGGTAACAATCAAACGCTGAAGGAACTGCTCCAACGGTAAACTGGTAAAACCGCAGCGCTTCTGCTGTTTCATCATCATTCGTAATCACCGCACCGCCCACCAAATCGCTGTGGCCGCCAATATACTTTGTCGTGCTTTGCAGAACCAGCGTTGCACCCAACTTCAACGGGTTTTGCAGGTAAGGTGAGCAAAATGTATTGTCCACCAACACTTGAATCTTATCCGAACGTGTTGCTGCTGAAATGGCCTCTATATCAAGCAGTTCAAGCGTTGGGTTTGCCGGTGTTTCCAGCCAAACCATGCGCGTGTTTGGCTTCATTGCAGCCGCAAAATCCGCGGGATTATCTCCCTTAACATAAGTAAATTCAATGCCCCGCTTTTTGTAAACAGATTCAAACAACCGAAGCGTACCGCCGTAAATATTTGAGCAAGAGACCACATGTTCGCCCGGCTGAAGCAGGGAAAGTGCAGCATCTGTTGCCGCCATTCCGCTGGAATACGTTACGGCGTGTTTCCCGCACTCAAGGGAGGCAAGGCAGGTTTCATAGGCGTGCCGCGTAGGGTTTCCGCTGCGCGTGTACTCAAAGGAGCGCGGCTCGCCCACGCTGTGAAAAGCGTACGTGGTGGATTGGTAAATCGGAACGATCACCGCACCTGTTGTGGGATCAATCTTTTGGCCAACTCGAATGGCTTTAGTTTCAAATTTCATCGTTTGTTTTAAGTCCTGAAAAAATGATTGAAGTGGAAATTAGGAGAACGGGGTTGCCCGAATCAGTCTACCTTTGCTTACAATGCGGAGCACTCAATTTCTGTGGAGAATGACCCGTAAATGATTCAACAACAATACCCATATTACCTTGCAAACAAACCCGTTCAAGCCAATTCCGATTTAGAGGTGACAGATAAATTCACCGGTGAAGTGGCTACTCGCGTTGCCTTGGCGGATGCAACGGCAATTGACCAAGCCATAGAAAAAGCCGTGGAAGCCGTGGAAGCAATGGCAAAAATGCCCGCCTACAAGCGTCAGGAAATTCTGAATCATTGCGTGCGTCGCTTTACTGAACGGGCCGATGAATTAGCGGATTTGCTTTGTATTGAAGCAGGCAAGCCAATCAAAGATTCCCGCGGCGAGGTTTCCCGTTTGATTGATACATTCCGAATTGCCGCGGAAGAAAGCGTCCGCATGACCGGCGAAGTGATGAGCATGGAAATCAGCGCTCGGGCCAAAGGCTACACCGGCATGTGGAAGCGCGTTCCTGTTGGGCCGTGCTCGTTTATTTCACCCTTCAACTTCCCCCTAAACCTTACTGCCCATAAGGTTGCCCCGGCAATTGCCGTGGGTTGCCCCTTCGTGCTCAAGCCCGCCAGCCGCACCCCTTTAGGGGCCTTAGTCATTGGTGAAATCCTAGCGGAAACGGATTTACCAGTAGGCGCCTTCTCCATCCTCCCTTGTCACCGTGAAGGCGCTGATTTGTTCACGACGGATGATCGCCTCAAGCTGCTAAGCTTTACAGGCTCTCCAGCAGTTGGGTGGGACTTAAAAGCCCGCTGCGGCAAAAAGAAAGTCGTCCTAGAATTGGGTGGCAATGCCGCCTGCGTGGTAGATGAAGATGCCAATATTGAAGACGCGGTGAAACGCCTTCTCATCGGCGCCTTCTACCAATCAGGCCAAAGCTGCATCGGCGTGCAACGAATCATGATTCACGAATCCATTTACGATGAGGTGAAATCAAAATTAGTGGCTGAAACCAAGAAACTCAAATGCGGAAACCCCCGCAACGAAGATACTTTCGTAGGGCCAATGATCTCCGTAAGTGAAGCCAAACGCCTTGACGACTGGGTTCAAAGCGCCGTGCAAAACGGGGGAATTCTGCTTTGCGGCGGCAAGCGCGAGGGCGCCATGCTGGAGCCCACCCTGCTGGAAAACGTTGCTAAAAGCGAAAAAGTTTGCGCTGATGAAGCCTTCGGCCCGGTGGCGGTTCTTAGTAAGTTCAACGATTTCAACGCCGTACTCCATGAAGTGAATGATAGCGTATTCGGCCTTCAAGCGGGAATCTTCACTCGCGATATTTACAAAATCCAAAAAGCCTGGGATACACTCCACGTGGGCGGCGTTGTAATTGGCGATGTTCCCAGTTGGCGAGTCGATCACATGCCCTACGGCGGCGTGAAAGACAGCGGCCTTGGCCGTGAGGGCATTAAATTCGCCATGGAAGATATGACAGAAATCCGCCTCTTGGTTATCCGTAACCCCAACCCATGAGTGCAGCACCACAGCTCAGCAATCAGCGAGATCAATACTTTTGGATTCTGACGATTCCTCATCACCGTGGCCGTTACACTGCGGCTGGGAATCGTCTTTCTTAATCCCCCGACGGCTGAGGCGATTCTAACTCCACTTAACGACTCTACGGATTACCACGTTCTTGCAATCAGCCTCACAGAGGGGAAAGGTTGGGTTGGCCCAACGGGCTTTCCCACAGCGTTTAGACCCCCTTTATACCCTGTTTTTTTAGCCCTCGTCTACAACCTGTTCGGCGCCGGAAATCTTTTTGCAGTGGCAATTATTCAAGCCTTCATGGGTGGGTTGTGCGTTTGGCTCATGGCAAAATGCACCCGTGCCTTTGATTGTTCAACCCATGCTGCGTTGATTGCTGCTTTAGCATACGCGGTTTACCCCGCATTTTTACTTCAAGTAACCCAAATTTTAACTGAGGAATTAGGGCGAGCCTTGTTGCTTGGGGGAATTCTATTGTTGGCAGTAAGTTGGAAGAAAGATCGCCCTGCAGGGTGGTTGATATTCTCGGGATTCTTGATTGGGCTGGCAGTTCTGAATAAATCAGTCCTTGCCGCAACACTTCCGTTCATCGGTTTGCTTGCGGGCGCCCCGCAATGGCGAGTGCCCAAAAAATTCTTACAGCGTTGTGTCATCTTTACGATCCCCGTTGCCCTGTTGTTGTGCTCATGGATGCTTCGCAATGCCGTTGTGAGTGGTCACTTTATACCTGTTTCAACAAACTTCCCCATCACATTTACCCAAGGTGTAACCAAACACTCACTTTACACGCAAAAGTGGTATGGTGAATCAATGGTGCTCCTGGAATCTCCCGATGATTATCTGAAGTACACCCAGCTTCGCCACTATGCAGGAATTGAAGAGGAAATTTCCGTCGGCAACGAATGGAAGCAAAAAGCCCAAGTGTGGATTGCTGAAAACCCCTCAACGTTTGGCATTCTCACTGTGCGGAAGGCGCTTCACTATTGGGGCCCCTTTATCCGAAACAGCAGGCCCGTACAAATTGTAGCGCTGCTCAGCATGGGCCCTGTAATCGTACTTGGATGGTGGGGAATTCTAACGGCGCTTCGCACTCCGGGTCAGCGTAGAAAAGCGGCCGTTTTAGCCCTTGCCATTGGTATTCCCTGCACGTTGCCCTATGCAATCAGCCAGTGCGACGTTCGGTACCGCCTCGCCCTTTCCGAACCGATTTGGATGATCTTTATGGCAATTGTTTTGGCGCAAATACTCGCTTATGTTCAGAAGGCAAAAGCTGCAACAACTTGATTGCCCCTGCTTATATCAAAAACACCCCCAACAAACTCCCATAGCCTACAGTTAACAGTTAAGAATTTTTGTATTCACCCTAAAACAAATCTCGCCCGCTGGAAGTGAACCAGCGGGCGAGGGGGATTAGGATTTGGTATAACCTTGTTTTGTTGTAACGTTGTGGGGGTTACTCGGTTTCAACATCTACCGGGGGAACGGTGGAAGTTTCCGCAATGATTGCATCCGTATCAATCACTTCAAGGTTACGGTAGCGCGGTAAGCCTGTGCCGGCTGGAATCAGCAGACCCATGATCACGTTTTCTTTCAGGCCGCGCAAGTAATCCTTACGTCCGCGAATAGCAGCATCGGTAAGAACGCGGGTTGTTTCCTGGAAGGAGGCCGCTGAGATGAATGATTCCGTTTCAAGTGAAGCTTTGGTAAGGCCTAACATTTTTGGTTTACCAACAGCAGACTGACCACCATTTTTCACCACGCGGTCGTTTTCCTCTTGGAACAACCAACGGTCCACTTGCTGCCCGTAAAGGAAGCGCGTGTTGCCTGGCTCTTCAATCATCACTTTTTTCAGCATTTGGCGAATAATACACTCAATGTGCTTATCGTTGATGCCCACACCTTGCAGACGGTATACTTCCTGAACTTCCTGAAGAAGGAACTCCATCACTGCTTTTTCGCCTTTTACGCGAAGAATATCGTGAGGAGAAAGCGCTCCATCAGTCAACACGTCGCCCACAAATACCTTTTCGCCATCGCGAACCAGGAAGTTCCGGTTCAATGGAATGCTGTAGGTGTGCTCCTCGTTACTTGGCGTAACAATCGCACATTTGCGCATCCCTTTTGAAACGCTTCGGAGTTCAAACAACCCCTCAACATCGGCAATGAAGGCAACTTCCTTGGGCTTACGCGCTTCAAACAGCTCGTCAACACGGGGAAGACCACCGGTAATATCGCGGGATTTCGTCCGGGCCCGTGGTACACGACCAAGCGTTTGACCCAACTTCACGGGCGCACCATCGGCCGCTTCACGGGTGATGATTGTACCCGCTGAAAGTGAGTAGTGTGCAAGTATTTCATGCTCATCACTATCGGGATTATCCTTGCAAACCAAAAGCCTTGGGTGGCGCTCTTCACGGCTTTCCGTAATCACCATCATGCGGTTTTCAGTTTCAGGATCGAAGTCGTAACGCATGGTAACGCCTTCCACGATATCCTCGTAAACCAGAATACCTTCAAGCTCTGCAATAATAGGCGAAGCCGTAGGATCCCACTGAACGATTTTTGTGTCCGGCTCCACTTTAGCGCCGTCATCAAGAAGAATACGGGCACCATAAGGAATCTGAGGAAGATTTTGAACTTCATCGCCAGATCTGTTGAACACTTTAATGCTGCCAGTACGGTTTGTTACAATCCGTTCGCCCGCATGGTTCGTCAGGAACTGCAGATCGCGGTACTCAATGTGGCCTGAAGTATCTGATTGGTACCAGCCTTCAAGAACCCCGATTGAAACACCCCCGGTGTGGAACGTACGCAGCGTAAGCTGAGTACCAGGCTCACCGATTGATTGAGCAGCAATAACCCCAACCGTTTCGCCCATGCGAACCATGCCTTGGCTGGCAAGGTCACGACCGTAGCACTTACGGCAAATGCCGCGGCGAGTCTCGCAAGTTAGCACGGAGCGGATCATGAGTTCGCTGATGCCAGCGTCTTCAATTTGGCGCGCCACATTTTCCGTGATCAAATCGCCCGCAGGGATAATAAGCTTATCCGTGTTCGGGTGAATTACATCAAAAACCGGCGTACGGCCAGTGATGCGCTCGCGAAGGGGTTCAAGAATTTTCTCCCCTTTGGAGTCAATATCCTTGATTGGCCGAGCCATTACACCGTTTTGAGTGCCACAGTCGTCCTCAGTGATAATCAAATCCTGTGAAGCATCCACCAAACGACGCGTCAAATACCCCGCATCGGCAGTCTTCAAGGCTGTATCCGCCAAACCTTTACGCGCACCGTGGGTTGAAATAAAGTACTCCAAAACCGTAAGGCCTTCGCGGAAGCTGGCAAGAATAGGTGATTCAATAATCTCACCAATGGAGCCCGTTAGTTTTTTAGACGGACGTTGCATCAGGCCGCGCATCCCAGCAAGCTGGCGAATTTGGTCTTTATTACCCCGCGCACCAGAGTAGGACATAATGTAAACAGGGTTGAAGCCCAGTTGATCCGTAGCAAGGGTGGACATCAGGTCGCGGGTAACGTCGTCCGTTGCCTGCGTCCACGTTGAGATCACGTTGTGGTACCGCTCCTCATCCGTCAAGTTCCCTTGGTTGTAATCCTTGTTGATTTTATTGAGCCGTTCTTGAGCTTCACCCAGAATCGCCGATTTGGTTGTGGGGATAATCATATCCTTAATCCCAATGGAGATGCCGCCTTTTTTCGCGTGGTAGAAGCCGAGGTTCTTGATGTTATCAAGAATCTGAGCGGTGCGTTTATTCCCCACAATTTTGTGGGCAACAGCAGCTACAGAGCCAAGTTTTTTCTTCGTCATTGTTTCGTTGGCGTTTGCCAAGAAATCCAATTCCTCAGGAAGGTTTTCAGCAAAAATTAACCGACCAACAGAGGTAAACGCGTGGCGAGTCTCTTGTTCAGGGCCGTAGTTTTGGAAACGGCACAGAATTTCCGCATGAAGCGAAACAAGCTGGTGCTCGTAAGCTGAAATCGCATCGGCCGGTGAGCCGTACGTGCCGATTTTGCGGATCAACGTGTACTTATCATCGAAGCCTTTGATTTCTTTTCTGGCATCATCAACTTCGGATTTATTATACTCAACAATCTTGCCTTTAGGATCGCGGTAAACTTCACGGTACTCACCCTTTTGGCGGTCGTGACGAATCTTCGTCAAATAGAAGCAACCCAAAACCATATCCTGTGAAGGCGTGGAGATTGGCTTGCCGCTTGATGGTGCAAGAATGTTGTTTTCCGCCAGCATTAAGCGGTGCGCCTCAAGCCGAGCCTCAATGGAAAGAGGAACGTGAACCGCCATCTGGTCGCCGTCGAAGTCAGCGTTGAACGCCGAACAGGAAAGCGGGTGCAAACGAATCGCTTTACCTTCAACCAAACGAGGTAAGAAGGCTTGCACGCCCAAACGGTGAAGGGTTGGGGCCCGGTTCAACATCACAGGGTGATCGCGAATAATATCAGCCAAAATATCGTAAACGATTGGTTCTTGGCGCTCCATCATCTTCTTAGCGGATTTGATCGTGGTGCAGAACCCGCGGCGTTCAAGCTCGCGGATAATAAACGGATCGAACAACTCCAGTGCCATCCGCTTTGGAAGGCCGCATTCGTTGAACTTGAGCTCAGGCCCAACAACAATTACCGAACGCCCTGAGTAATCCACACGCTTGCCAAGCAAGTTTTGGCGGAAACGCCCTTGCTTGCCTTTGAGCATGTCAGAAAGGGATTTCAACGGGCGGTTATTGTGCCCTTTTGTGGGGCGCCCGCGGCGGCTGTTATCAAACAACGCATCAACCGCTTCTTGCAGCATGCGTTTTTCGTTGCGCAAAATCACTTCCGGCGCATGAAGCTCTATCAAGCGCTTCAACCGGTTGTTGCGGTTAATCACCCGACGATAAAGATCGTTCAAGTCCGAGGTTGCAAAGCGCCCACCATCCAAGTGAACCAACGGACGCAAGTCCGGCGGAATCACTGGCAGAACATCCATGACAATCCACTCAGGCTTGTTCGGAGATCCGCGGAATGCCTCAACCACCTTCAGGCGCTTGATGATTTTATTGCGCTTTTGAGCTGAAGTTGCTTCGCGCATTTCAATGGAAAGCGAATCTGAAAGCACTTCAATATTCAGCTGCTTTAAGAATTCCTTAACAGCTTCAGCACCAATCATGATCTTGACTTTATCGCCAAATTGCTCACGGTACTTGCGGGCTTCATCTTCCGTTACAATTTGCTTCGGAATCAGGCCTGTGTCTTCATCGGCTTCAACAACAATGTACTCTTGAAAGTAAATTACTTTGCCCAAATCGCGGACGCTAATATCAAGCAAATTACTGATCTTGGAGGAAGTACCTTTGTAGAACCAAATATGGCATACGGGTGCTGCCAGGGAAATATACCCCATCCGCACGCGGCGAACCTTGGATTCCGTGACTTCAACACCGCAGCGGTCGCAAATGATGCCCTTATACTTAATGCGCTTGTACTTCCCGCAGGAGCATTCCCAGTCCTTAGTAGGGCCAAAAATACGCTCGCAGAAAAGGCCGTCTTTTTCCGGCTTGAATGTGCGGTAGTTAATCGTTTCCGGCTTCTTCACTTCACCGAATTCACGCTGCTCAAGGTCGTCCATGGAGCGTTCGGTCTGCCGGCGGTGCCGGCGAGCCCATTCGTAAATTTGCTCTGGCGATGCGATGGAAATACGCGCCACGGCAGCAAGATCATTCAGGTTTACTTCATCCATAGCACCTTCAACGCCTACGGGGATCTTTTTAATAAGACCACCTGCATTGCCACCGGCCGGAAGGCCCGCGGGGGGTTGAGGAGTAGAGAAAGGATCAGTCGTTGTCATATGGGGCTAACCTCAAAAAAGTCGAATCAAGTAGTTATAAGTTTATTACAATGATCGCAACAACGCGCGGCACCCAGAAGCTAAACCCCTAGGTGCCACGCAAAAGCATGCGGATTAGTCGTTATCGCCGTCCGAGTCAGAAGAATCCACGGAAGCCAAACTGTCGCCGTCGTCCAAATCATCCAAACCAAAGTCGTCGGAATCCAAGAAGGAATCGTCAGAAACACCATCGTAAGAGATAATCTCATCCGGCAAGGAAGACAAATCTTCGTCCTCAACCAAGAGCTCTAAGTTCAAGCCCAAGGACTGCAGTTCTTTCACAAGAACGTTGAAGGATTCCGGTATGCCAGGGGTTACATTATTGTGCCCCTTCACGATTGCCTCGTAGATTTTCGTACGGCCGTTTACGTCGTCAGATTTTACGGTCAAAAGTTCCTGCAAAGTGTAGGCAGCGCCGTAGGCTTCAAGAGCCCAAACTTCCATTTCACCGAAGCGCTGACCGCCAAACTGAGCTTTACCACCCAGCGGCTGCTGCGTAACAAGCGAGTAAGGGCCAATGGAACGGGCGTGCATCTTATCGTCCACCAAGTGAGCAAGCTTCAGCATGTAGATGATGCCAACGGTAACATCGCGATCGAATTTCTCGCCCGTTTTACCATCAAACAACGTTGCTTGTCCGGTATTTGGAAGCCCTGCTTTTTCAAGCAACGACCAAATTTCATCCTCTTTCACGCCGTCGAATACCGGCGTGGCGAGCTTCATGCCGCGCTCCATGCTGGCAACGTAGTTCAAAAGGGTATCATCGTCCATGTTCTCGATTTCCGTCGCCATTCCGTAGAACGGATTGCGCTCAATACCTTTTTCAACGGCACTATCGGAAGGCGTAAAAATATCTTTCAACCGTTCGCGCGCTGCGGCAGCTCCTGCTTTGTTGATCACCCGTGAGACTTCCTGCCCGATTTCACGAGCAGCCCATCCAAGGTGAGTTTCAAGAATCTGACCAACGTTCATCCGTGAAGGAACGCCCAACGGGTTAAGAACAATGTCCACCGGAGTTCCGTCTGGTAGAAACGGCATGTCTTCCACTGGCATCAGCTTAGCAACAACACCTTTGTTCCCGTGACGACCCGCCATTTTATCCCCAACGCTGATTTTGCGTTTGGAGGCAACATACACCTTCACCAAGTTAATCACCCCTGGCGGAAGCTCATCGCCCGTTTTGATGCGGTCGATGCTGTTTTTCGCACGGTCTTCAATTTCCATCTCGCGGGTGCGGATGTTTTGGTAAAGCTTCTTAATCTCCGAGCCAACGGCGCCGTCCACCGGGAGCATACCCGTTTGAAGGCTGTGGCGTATGTAAGCGATTGCCGATTCACTGGCAGATTCGCCCGGTTTCATTTCCACTTTACCGGTTTCAAAGTTTACGATTTCTTTGTCAAGTTTCTCCAGAATCGTTACAATCCGGCGGTCAAACTCGTTCCAAAGGTCCTGAAGCTTATCGTGTTTTTCATTTTCAATGGCTTGAATTCTCGGCTTGTCGGATTTATCGCCACCAGCACCACGCTCCTTGCGGGAAAAGGTTTTAATGTCGATAACAATGCCCTCCGTCCCGGGGGGGACTTTTAGGGAAGCATCGCGAACATCGCCCGCTTTTTCACCGAAAATCGCCCGAAGAAGTTTCTCTTCTGAGGAAAGCTCTGTTTCACCTTTAGGTGTTACTTTGCCGACCAAAATATCCCCTGGTTGAACACGAGCACCAATGTAAACTAGGCCGGTTTCATCCAGCTTTGCCAGCGCCTCTTCTGAAACGTTGGGAATATCGCGAGTGATTTCTTCTTTGCCCAACTTCGTATCCCGCGCATCCACTTCAAACTCTTCAATGTGGATGGAGGTGAACACGTCGTCGTGCACCAAACGCTCTGAAAGACAAATCGCATCCTCGTAGTTATAGCCGCCCGCACACTGGAAGGCCACAAGCACGTTACGCCCCAAGGCTAACTCACCAAGCTCCGTAGCAGCGCCATCGGCAATCACTTGGCCGGGTTCAATTGGCTGCCCCTCAAAGATGATTGGTCGTTGGTTCATGCAAGTATTTTGGTTGGAACGCTTGTATTTTTCCAAGTGGTAGAAATCACGTTCGCCGGAATCCGTGCGAATCACAATTTCCTCACCCGTAACGCGTTCAGCAACGCCGCCGCGCCGTGCAATCGGGCAAACCCCAGAGTC
>DAIOTT010000040.1:0-23489 GCA_036751885.1 Candidatus Sumerlaeota bacterium | reverse complement strand
TGGTGCGGTGCTTAGGGCTTCGTGCAAGTGGGGATTGTACGGTAAGCTGAGGGCCTCGATTTCACTGACACCAAGCGAATTCAGCGTGGTTTGAAATTGCTTATGAACGCCCTTCATTCCTTCAAGCCAAGCATTATCTTGTGCACCAGGAATTTCGAAAGCCCGCTCTAAATTGTCTAAAATATCAAGGAATCCACTTACAACGAGTTCCCGTTCGCGAAGGCGGTTTTGTGCGGCTTCTTTGCGGGTGCGCTTTCTAAAGTTCTCAAACTCAGCGGCAAGGCGAATGTATTTGTCCTGCCAGTTATCAGGGGCAGCAGGTGCTTCTGGGAGCTCATCCGTAAGCACGCCATCTACGCCGGAATCCTCAAGCACTTCCTCTTCCAACACAACTTCAGCTTCATTTGTGTTCTTCGGGGTTGTTTCATCCGGGGTTGCTTCGGGTGTTTGTTGTTCACTCATGGGGCTGTTCCTCCAAAAAAACCAGGACATTATTCGTAACCTTTAAAAGTACGCTAATAGTATTATACACAATTAATGCCGTAGCACAATGCAACCAAGCAACGGCGCATGCTACGTTGCATGATAACAGCATTTCAAGCAAATGAAATATGGATTATTGATATTACTGATTTTAGCTAATTTCAAAAACTGGCAAATCCCTTGTAATATATTAGGTCAAGTTTGCCGTTGTAATTGCAAACATACAAAATGACACAAGGAGAACTCAACATGACACCCATTGATCCATTCCGCGATTTCAACATTCTTCGCAAAGAACTCAACCAACTCTTCAGCCCAACAGTTGAAGCACCCCAAAAAAACGCCTTTCTTCCCCTCTACGGCGCTAGAACCTACCCTTACTTGAACATTCAAGATTTGCCAAACGAACTTGTTGTTGAAGCCTTAGCCCCCGGACTTGATCCCGAAAAAATTGATGTAACAGTACACCAAAATAAACTGTCCATCCGCGGGGAAAAACAAGCCGTTTCCGATCAACTCAAACCCGAAGATTGGCACCGGAATGAACGGGGTACTGGGCGTTTTCTGAGAACATTCAATCTACCTGCTAGTGTTAACAGCGATGCCGTTTCAGCAAGCTACAAAAACGGAATTCTAACGATTAATCTTCCGAAACGAGAAGATGCTAAACCGAAACAAATCAGCGTAAAAGTTGCCTAATCTTACCATAAAAAGGAGAATAAAATCATGAGCGAATCTACTATTCAAAATACAACGAATGAAGTAACAGAAGTTCAGCCTGAAACGGTGAAGGAATCTACTCGGAATCTTGGCAGAACCGTAAGTCCGGCTGTTGATATCTACGAAATCAATCAATCGCTGATTGTAAAGGCCGATTTACCGGGGCTTTCAAACGAGCAGGTGGAAGTAAATGTTGATCAAAACATTCTCACCATTTCAGGTTCGCCTTCGGTTGAAGAAAAACCGTTTTCTTACCAAGAATTTTCAATTCCGGGGTACTACCGCCAGTTCAAGCTGGGCGAAACGATTGATCAGGAAAAAATTGAAGCGAAATATGCACACGGCGTTCTTACCCTGAAGCTACCGTTTGCTGAAGCAGCTAAACCAAAGCAAATTCAAGTAAATGTAGGCTAACAACAATCAGCGAAGATTAAAAAGCAAATTCATCAACAAACAAAAAGCCCTCAGTTCAATTCACTGAGAGCTTTTTTCATTTTACAACGTTCGGTTGATTTTAAAGTGATCAGTAAATTGAATGTTGCCGCAGGCCGTGATCGCGACAAATCGTGGTGATGGTGCAGGGATTATCCGTCCAACAGCCGGTATTTACGTAACGAATAGGGCTGCAAGGATCAGAGAGTTCCGCATCAAAGTAGTGCGTATGCCCGCAAAGGATGTAATCTACGCCGTAACTTTCAGCATGATTTACCGCGAAACGTTCTACTTTTTGGCAAACCTTCAGCCATTTTTTGGATTTCTTTTTCAACCAGCGGCTAAGGCGGCGCTGCTGACCTTCGCGTACTTGAACGGCGTTGTAAATGTTGCCGGCAATCATCCCAATTTTCGGGTGCTTTTGAAGAAACTGATCAAACTGGTGCCCGTGCATCAGCAAATATCCACGGTCGTATAAATCAAGCGTCATTTCAAAGTGTGTGTTACACCCTAATAAACGTTCAATCAGGTGGTGTGCGGCTTCATCGTGGTTGCCTTCAATCCAATCAACACAAACACCTTGGCGTGTTGCAAGATCGCGGATTACATCCAGCACTTCGAAGTCTATTGCCTTAAGCCGAGAAAAATCAAGGTTTTCAAACAAATCGCCTAAAATCACAAGTCGACGAAAAGGGTAGAATTTTTTCAATGTGTCGAGAAGTTCAACACGGCGAGAAACTTGGCTCCCTAGGTGAATGTCCGAAATGACAACAGTATCGCAGACAAGCGTCTTTGATCCTGTAATCACATTGGGCAACCCGCTGATGATTTGGTGTGGTGGTTGAAAGGGTACTATTGGCGCTATTGTTGGTGCTATATCAATCAATCTATTATCCAACCATGATGATTGTATCGGAGTATTCTCTCTGATAAGTTAACTCCAAATACAGAAAAAAGTAGAAGTAAGGTCAACCTAGAATGCATATTTTTCGCCAGAATGATGTCAAATTCATGGAAAAAATATCATTTCTTTACAATCATGACCTGATCCAAACACTCTTTAGGATGAAAAACTCTACTTCTTCAAAAGACTATAAGAACTGTGAAGAACTTCTGGGTTTACGGGGCAAAACAGCCTACTCAATAAGATTACCGCGCTCATCTACCGAGAATTTTTTTAGAATGCCGTTTTCACTGTACGTCACGAGATAAGACTTCGACGAGTCCTTGACTTGGTATTGAATCGTTTCAATGATTCCGTTCTCTGTTTTGTCAATAATGGTGTACTCAACGTTACTGGGTACTTCAGATAAAGAAACTTCTGTGGTGGTAATTTTTGCGCACGCAGCAAGGCTAAAGATTACGACTACAAGAAACAGTTTATACATCATGATGATCCCCTTAAAATTTCGATGAATTACCGTGAGCCATAAGGGGCTCCATTGTCTAGGGATTTTCAGTGCTCTGCCAGATTCAAGGATTTAAATGACCCCGCAATCTTCACAAAAAACCAAGTGGTATCTTGTTAGAATTCAACTTGATGAACCGATCTCTGAACACCGGTGGGATTTGTTTACCGTGTTGGCAAACGATGTTGGCTCCGAGGGAAATCAAGATTTTCTTTCCGGGGAATTGATTGAGGGGGCGGACTTTTATTTTGATTCATCCAAGGTTGAATCGGCGTTGGCGGTTAGCAGTTTGAAAGACTTGCTTTTGCGAATTAAAATTACCAACGCGGCTTTCAGCGTGCTTGATGTTGACCCCCTAAATTGGATTCAAACGGGCAAACGATTCTACGAGGCAAAAAGCATTACGGACCAATTTGTTGTAGGCCCACAAGAAGAGAGAACAAGCTTTGCAACACAAGATGTTCATTACATTTCCATTGAATACGGTGCTGCATTTGGCACGGGCTCGCACCCTACCACGGTTCTTTGCATGCAATTACTTCAACGGCAAATTCGCCCCAACATAACAATCCTAGATTTTGGCACCGGTACAGGAGTGCTTAGTTTTGCTGCTCTTTATTTAGGTGCAGCCTTTGCCTTTTGTGTGGATTGCAGCGACGATGCTGAGCTGATTTTCAGGCGAAACGCAGAAGATAATCGCATGATCGACTCTGTTTATTTTCACCTTGGCTCCAACCCTAGGGATGTAATACCACTTGCGGATAGATTGGGAAAAGATCTTCCAAAACTTATTCTCTGCAATATGCTACTTTCCGATTCAGAAAATTTACTGACAGAATTACGGGAATTCAATGCACCCATGATCTATTCTGGCTACTTGGAGGATCAATCGGTGGTTGTAAGGCTTTCCCTGGAACAGGCAGGTTTCAATATTGTTCACGAGCAATTCTCTGAAAACTGGGGTGCTTGCACCTGCGAGCCAAAAGCAATTTAATCTGAGCGTTTAAAAGCCGTGGTAGTTGATCTGTATTCCAAGTCGATGGATTCCTGAATGCCGAACTAAGTTCCACGAAATATAGTGATTGATGCACCAATCACGTCATTCAATTTAGTTTTTAGATCTAAGAGTTTTTATTTTGAGTTTAACTCCTTCATTACCTGCACGCCTAATATTTCACCCAAAATGGGCGGGTAAATCCAGCATGAAAGAGCTTCTACTCATGAGTTTGCCCTTGTTTATCAGTGGGTTGGCTGCGGTGGTGAATTTGTTTTTCGATCGTTATTTTCTTGGGTCTTATGATTTAAAGTACCACATGAATGCATCGCTTTCTGCCGGGGTTCTTTGGTGGAGCACCCAGATGTTTTTCAATGGTGTGGCAAGTTATGTTGCAACCTTTGTTGCGCAATATACGGGCGCCAAACGCAATAGTCGTGTCGGTGATATCATCTGGCAGGGAATCTATTTAAATGTGATCGGGGCAATATCAGTGTTTCTGGTGTTTCCTGCTGTTTCGTTCATAGTCCGGGAATTCCAGTTTGATCCGCTGTACGGTGATTTATCGTTGAAGTACATTTGGATTTTGAATTTCGGAGTATTTTTCATCCTATTCAATACGGAGATGATCGGCTTGTTTTCCACTCTAGGGAAAAACTCCATGGTCATATTAGTGAGTATTCTTGTTACAATTTCCAACATCGGGTTGAATAAATGGTTCATCTTTAATCCACCCGATTTGCTTCCGTTTATTGAGGAGGGAATTGTGGGTGCTGCATGGGGAACAACCTTGAGCTTTGTAATTGGCACCATTGCGTTTATTGCCTTACTTGTGGAAACCGGAATTGCTAAAGAGTACAACATTGGTTGGTATAAGCGTTTTGAACCCGCGCTATTTCTTCGGCTCATCAAGTACGGTGCTCCCAGCGGTTTAGCCCATTTTGTTGAGGTTTGTACATTCTCGCTCTTCATTCTGGTGTTGGGCTCAATCGATCCAATCAAATTAGGCGCTGCTAATATTGCCTTTACCGTAAACAATTTGGTGTTTGTCCCTTTAATGAGTTTAGGGCAAGCCGTTACAATTCTCATGGGGATTTACATCGGGGCAAAACGCATTCGCCACAGCATGCGGGTTCCCTTTCATGCAATTGTTCTGGGGTCCACTACAGTAACATTTGTTGCCCTTACGTACATTTTAACGCCAGAACTTTACATTCAATTATTTCGGAATACATCAGAAGGCTCGCTGCAGGATCCTGTCGTATTTGGGCAAATGGCTGAGTACGTTCGCCTGTACTTAATCTTTATGGCGCTGTATTGCGTGGGGGATTTATTCCAAATTGTGTACAGCGGCGCGCTTCGGGGAGCAGGTGATACAGCCTTCTGCCTCATCACGATTGCCGTAAGCAGCATCATCTTTATGGCAGTGCCTGCGGTAGGAACAATCGTGTTCAAATTGCCCGATTGGGTAATGTTTGCTTCCATTGCAATCTACGTGTACGTACTTTCATTTATATTTCTTGCACGATACAGGCAAGGCACTTGGATACATCTTTCGGTCATTGAGCCGGAAGTGATTTTACTGGCAAAAGAGGATACAATATGATTGGCCCAATCGATCCCCGAGATTTCAAGCTGGCGGAAATGCTGCTGAACCACTCAGTCGCTGCAAAAGAAAATGATTTGGTTTACATTGAATGCGTTGGCTCTAGCACCATGCGCCTTGGTGCTGCCCTTGTGGAGGTTGCAGCCAACATAGGCGTTGCACCCGCACTGCATTACACAGATTCAACCATTCAACGGCGGCTCATCAATGCAGGCAACGAGAAAGCCCTGAAACGATTGGGTGAATTTGAGCTTGAAGAAATGAAAAATGCCCAGTGTTATATTGGGATTCGCGGCGCTGAAAACATCTTTGAAACAAGCGGCGTTCACTCCGATAAAATGGCGCTTTTCACCAAGCATATTCGCATCCCTGTTCACCTAAAACAACGCGTAAACCATACTCGCTGGGCAGTGCTTCGCTACCCAAATGCCAGCATGGCACAACTGGCACAAATGAGTACACAGGATTTTGAAGACTTCTACTACAACGTGTGCTTGGTGGACTACCCCGCCATGGGCCGAGCTGTTCAACCCCTTGTTGAATTGATGGATAAAACGGACCGCGTTAAAATTGTTGGCCCCGGCGAAACAAACCTAAGCTTTAGCATCAAGAATATTCCCTCCATTCCCTGTTACGGTGAACACAACATTCCCGATGGTGAATGCTTCACGGCTCCGCTGAAGGAAAGCATTAACGGCGTGGTTCAATTCAACACGCCCACCGTTTATGAGGGAGAAGCGTTTGATTGCATCCGCATTGAATTTGAAAACGGAAAAGCAGTGAAAGCCCATGCCACGGGAGAAAGCCAAACAGAAAAGTTAAACCGCATATTAGATCGCGATGCAGGCGCACGGTTCATCGGTGAATTTGCGATTGCCTTCAACCCGGGCATTTTGACACCGATGCGCGATATTTTGTTTGATGAGAAAATCGCTGGCAGCTTTCATATGGCGTTCGGGCAATCCTATGACAAAGCAAGCAACGGAAATGATTCTGCCATTCACTGGGATTGCGTTTGCATTCAACGCCCAGAATACGGCGGAGGGGAAATTTATTTCGACGATCTATTGATTCGCAAGAATGGTGAGTTTGTGGTTGATGCGTTGAAAGGCTTGAACCCTTCATCCATGAAATAGATTCCGGCGGGATTTGTTTAACAAATATCAGTCCATCAGTTGGGCGGTGAACTCAGCGATAAATGCATCAATCACGGTGTTGTGATCAACATTGGGTTTTGAGTTGAACTTGAAATCAGGGTGCATGTTGGCAAGCTCACGGCCCATTGAAATTGGTATTACTTGATCTGCTTCACCATGGTAGATCGTAACATTTGTTCTGTTACTTTGAATCAATTGCTTCAACCGCTCGGTATTGTTGAACCGGTCTATGGCAATGTAGTTTAGGGGAAACGGTACAACAAGGTTTGCCATTTCTAGAATTGTTGTAAACGGAGCGAACAAAATGACTTCCCGCACGTTGTATTGAGCGGCGGCGAATTCAAGCCCCACAGCTGCTCCCATGGAAAACCCAACAACCCCTAATGCTGAGTCCTCTGGTTTCCATGCACGGTCGCTAAGCAGAGTTGCATAGGCAAGTTCACTATTGCGAATGATATTTTTCCGAGTAGGTGAACCCGCCGAATTTCCGTACCCTGGGTATTCAATCAGTAGGAAAGCAACATCCTGTTCGGATTCCATATTCTCAAAATAAACATGGGCATAATCTAACGCTAAACTGGCATTGCCGTGAAAGCAAACCCACAGCTTTTTTGGCGCCGACTCTTCACCGGAAAAGTTTTTTTGGCGCATAAAGTAGGCTTCTTGATCAGGATTTTCCGAGGGGAATGTAATCGTTTCAACGGTCCAATCTTTCAGTTCGCGGGGGATTTCATGCCGGTAAGGTTGCGGATGGTACATCAGCTTACGCTGGCAACCGTAAAGGAGTAGAATCATTACAAGAAGAAAACCAAATACAATTGCGAGGAAAAGTTGAACCATTTTTTTTAGGGCGCTTTGAACCGAGAACCCCTTTTCATTTACTGGGAAGGAAGGTTGATCCATAAACTAATTTCACCTTTAATAATCCCGTACTGTAAGTGACCGAAGCTGAATCTGCGACGCAACGAAGCTTTTGGGGTTTTGAAACAGGTTCTAACTAAACTAAATCAACGGATTCAATTTCCTTATGCTGCTCCATGATTTTCTTTTCAACCCCAAGTTTAATCATAAACAGTTCTGCTGCGCTCATTTTTTTTTCACTCTCGATTGAGATGAATAACTCGGTTTTTCGAATAAATTCAAACACCGTTTTTACACCATCTGCCTGAAGATAAGGGCGCATCAGATCTAAGGATTTCCGGACTTTAGTTTCTAAATCAATGCCTGCTGTTGAATCTGAATTGCTCATAATTATTGCCCTTATTCCTCAGTCATTCCGCAGAAGATTTCATTCTCAAACTTCACGTTCGGGTGCTGAAACTCTTGGCTCCAAATGTGGCCTACAGCGGTAGAGATGAATGTATCTTTACGATCAAACTGATCTCGGTAACCAAGGTTCCTGAGGTGAATTGCCCCAAGCCTTCTTGAAACACGCTCCACAATATTCAGGGGTGAATCTTCGATTTGACTTTTAATGGAAATGCGCCAAGCTTTTTCGTCAACATCAAGGCTCGCTAAATCATGGCGTTCGTAAGCCCCAGAAAAATCCATGAGCTCTGTTTGGTACACTTCAAACAACTTGGCTTGCTCTTCTTTTTTGCCAAACCATTGAAAAGCGTGCAGGGCAATAATTGCCCCTGTACACATCATGGAAAGATTATTGTACGTTGCACGGTGATCAATGTGTTCCCAACGAAAGGTGGAGGACGCCAACCCTTCGTACGAGTGGTAAATCGCTGAAGCCGCTGCACCACACAGAATTACCTCATCATCTGTTAGGTGGTCTTTTTCCGCATCTTCGGGCAAATTAGCCAACAGGCATTCGCGGGCAAATTCATCCAACCGAATGTCTGCTTCGCTGAACACATGGTGAATGAAATGTTCTTTCCAATAGATGCGTGCGTAGCGAATCAAGAATGCTTCAATATTACGCATAAGAACGGGAACGCGGCGAATGGGGATGATTTCTCGCAACAAACCAAGCATGCCGCCCATAAAGGTTTTTGTATCGCCCACAATGGCTCGGTGCACGTTGCGCAATGCGCCGTTCAGTGCCGGCTTCCAGCAAGGGTTGCCGCGGGCTGTGCGCACTTCACCGTTTGGCATCATGCGTTTGTAGTGGCGTTCAGCCCCAAGGAATTTCTTAGGAACAAAGCCGCCGGTTTCCTCGTACCCTCTAAAGCGCACCAAACTGCCGGGTGTATCCTCGTATGAATCCCAACAGGTGTTTTCCTTCAGGGTGGTACGCCTGGGTTCATCGGGTTCCATTCCTAGTTTCTTGAGTAATTTACGGCGAACAAAAACATCGGGGCCGCAAGCTTGGTAACCGAGCTCGATTAATTTGATGAGTTTCTGCTCAAAATTACTGCAACTTTTATAGGTTGAAAGCAACGTCATTAGGGGCTCGTAATGCGTCCATAAATGATCGATTTTATTGTCTCGAAGAACGGCGTCTACTTTTGCAATTGTACGGTCTAATTGCTTTTTCGTTGAAGGATGACCCGTAATAATCCAATCGGAGAACAACCGTTCTTTGTAAATAACCGTTACAATATCGCGGGTTGTGGGTGAAGGCCGAAGCGTGTTCCACCGTTTCATCAGTGCATCGCTTTCGCGCTCTTTGGATTGCTCACAATCCAAAAAAATAATCAGGTGGCTTTGTTCAATGCCGTCCTCAGCGCAACGCTTTTGAAATTCCTGATGTAGAACTTCAAGCACCTTCGGGTTGATTCCGCCCTCGGGCAAAATCGCGCACATGATAAAATAGTCTTCTTTGATTTTTGATGCAACAGCGGCGTTGTACTTCCTAACGATTGGCCAATAGAATTCAAATGCGATGCGCACAATCAGCCGAATCTCAAACTCTTGTTTGATTTCAGTCATCAGATTGTGGAACGGCATTGCAACAATCGGCGTTGCATGCCCTTCATCCCAAAGGCGGGCAAAACGACTGTAAACATTGTCGGCGGTTTCGTAATCCAAATCAATAATCCGCACCGTTGAAGCCGGATCTAAGCCTAGACCCATAAATGAAATGGGGCCCAATTCGCCAAAGTTGTTTTTGTTTGCTGTTTCTAATACTTCGGCAACCGTTTCAAGGCGCTTGGCAAGGGTGCGAATAAACTTTACTTGAAGTTCCGTTGGGTTCTTGCTGTGCAGCTTTTCTTGACCCAATGTTGCTGAAATCGGTGCAAGCCGTTCTTCATATTCAAACGGCGAAGAAAACAAATCCAACAGCGCTTCAGGGTCTTCATCATCCAGCGAAACAGGCAGCGCAGTTTCCAACCCAACACGTGAACCGATGGGATAACTAAACTCAATTTGCACTGGGTGTAATCTATTCGGGCCTTTGATATACTTCTTGCTCGACGATGGATTGTTCATGTCGAGGTGTTTTTTGAATGACTTATCTGATCCCTTAACCACGGATGTTCCTTTTTTCTCACATTCAGGACTATAAAATAAAAGTAGCAGAAATTGATTGTTCGAAGTGCTTTGGGTGAAACGAATAGAAAATTGTATGGATGCCCGTTCAAGGGATGTCAAGAAAACTATGGTTTCTGAAGTAGAATCACAAAAGCACGGGGTTATTGTTCGCAGTTTTGTTTGATTTTATAAAAACAACACTAAGATAAGTTTCTCTTAGTTGATCAACTAAGCATCAAAGATTATATTCTCGTTTTGAAAAACTCTGAGTACCAATCAAAACATTACGTAGCTAAGTTGGTGAATGGGCAAGCGTGTTGCTGATCATGCAGAATAATCCGCAGATTTAAAAAGTGAATGATTGAATGATGAAAGCGCAAACAACCATCGATGAGGAAGTTTATCGCTTGCTGTGCATCGAGTACGGTACGCCGTCGTTTAAACTTGCCGACCCGTTAGAGCAGGTAGTGCGAACAATTCTTTCACAACAAACAACTTCCCAGAATACTCGCAAAGCATACGAACAATTGCGTTCAACCTTTCCCGATTGGCAAAGCCTGTTGGATTCACCCACGCAGGGTGTGGAAGATACAATCCGGGTTGCAGGATTGGCGCCGCAAAAAGCGCCTCGCATTCAAGCTCTGCTGGCAAAAGTTCAAGCGGACTTTGGTGCATTTTCCCTGGAAGCATTGCACGGTTATTCCAATGATGAAGCTCTTAGCTACTTGCTTTCACTTCCAGGTGTTGGGCAAAAGACGGCTCGATGTGTGTTGATTTTTGCTCTCAATCGCCAAAGTATTCCGGTTGATACACATGTTCACCGATTAGCTCAGCGCTTATGCTGGGTGCCGACGGGAACTTCTGCCGAAGAAACGGCGCAACTGCTTGAAAAGTATCTTTCACAAAATATTAAATCCGCCTTGCACGTTTTACTTTTTGAGCACGGCAGAAAAATCTGCACCGCACGAAATCCAAAATGCAATCAGTGCACGATTGCAGGCATTTGCCCACAGCAACACACTTAGTATATTCGGCATTATCACAACCTCATTTTAGGGAGCAAGTTATGAGCAGTACAGGAATCATTTGGTTTCGCAATGATCTCAGAGTGGCAGATAACGAAGCACTTGTTCAGGCGCTGAAACGGCACGATTGCATCATCCCCGTATTTGTTTTTGATCCTAGGATTCTTCAGGGCAAATCCCGCGTGGGCTTGATGCCAAGATTCTCCGCGCACCGGTTTCGTTTTTTGGAATCGTGCGTGAACGATCTTTCGCAATCGCTTGAATCCCTGGGCGGTAAGCTGTTGAAAGCCCACGGGCACCCGGAGGAAATTCTTCCTGAGTTGTGTGTAAAGTACAACGCTTCAGAAGTGTACTACCACGAGCAAGTGGCAAGCGAGGAACGAAATCTAGAAGCACGATTGAACAATTCCCTTACGAAGATCAATGTGGCGAGTCGTTCATTTGTAAACAGTACCTTAGTGCACCCAAACGATTTACCGTTTAGTAGTATTCATGAATTACCCGATGTGTTCACCAGCTTTCGAGTGGAAGTTGAAAAATCCGAAGGCGCGCACTGGCGCACGCCCGTTGCGCCGCCGAATAAGATTACTGTTCCGGCGGGGGTAGAATGGGGGAATTGGCCTACTCCCAACGAGTTCGGTTTCGCCCCACCACCACCAACAGATTCTCGTTCGGCTGTTCAATCATTAGCCCCGGGTGAAACGGGTGCTTGGAAGCGGCTGGATGAATACTTATGGATATCAAAAGGGCTTTCCACCTACAAGGAAACGCGCAACGGGTTGGTGGGTGAAGCCTACTCCTCAAAGTTTAGCCCGTACCTTTCCCATGGGTGCATTACGCCAAGGTGCATTGCTGCTGAGATTTCCCGCTATGAACGGCAAGTTGTAAAAAATGATTCCACCTACTGGCTGATCTTTGAACTTTTATGGCGCGATTTTTTCCAGTTTGTGGCTCAAAAATTCGGAACCAAACTATATCACAGCGGCGGAATAAAAGGGGCCCCACCAAAAACCGTTCGCAACTATGATCACTTTGAAGCTTGGAAAGCAGGCAACACCGGCGTTCCGTTCATTGATGCCAATATGAGAGAACTTGCAGCCACTGGTTTTATGAGCAACCGCGGACGGCAAAATGTGGCGAGTTTTCTAGTAAAGGATTTGGAACTTGATTGGCGTTTAGGGGCTGAGTATTTTGAGTCTCAGTTGTTGGATTACGACCCCTGCAGCAACTGGGGAAATTGGAATTACAGCGCCGGGGTGGGTTGCGACCCAAGGGAGAACCGTTACTTCAACGTTATAGGGCAAGGAAGCCGGTACGATCCGAAAGGGGAATACACCAAACTCTGGGTTCCGGAGCTTTCTGCCGTTCCGTTGGAATTCATTCAAACTCCTTGGAAACTTCAAAGCAGAGAACACGAATCAACTAGCGTCATTCAACATTATCCCCCACCGATTGTACCCGTTCCGCGCCCACAAAAACAAACGCTCACCTCAAAACAACATGCACACAACGCCACAAATCAGGAAGGAAGGAATGCATCCAGAAAGAAAAACGGCAAATTCACTAAACCTGCACACAGAAAAGAAAAAAACACCTGAAGAACGCAATTCTTTCATTGATTGATTGCCCACTTCACCCTTTATTCTGAATTACAAAATTATTCAGGTGGTTTTCTCCTTATGTTCCGTTCCTCCTCCACTGCCGAAGCCTCCATCTTGCAAGATGGTGAAGAAACATTTCTCTCATTCGTTAAAAGTCCAACCTTCGCCGAGTACTTGGGTGACAGTCGTCATTTGACTGAAGATGAACTCCGAGCGCTTTATGCGATTGCGATCTCAGCACTTCGCCAAGTGGAAGCACTTACCTCCCCTGATGAGTTGCTTGCCCGCGAAGTTGACTGCGCCATTTCAGAGTGGGATGCTCAGCGCCGTTCCGGTTTGATTGAAATCAGCGGTTCACTTCTTCCCGTAACAGGCAGCAAATAGCAAAGCTGCTTGAGTTGAAAACGCACGATAATCCCTTCAAACTCTTGAAGCTACAGCAGCATTCGCGCAAGGCGCATGGTCTGCTTCTCGCTGTGTCATTCTTCTAATTCACGGTGTTATTGATGGAGAAATTGATGAAGCATAACTTGAAGTTTGAAAGCACCTTCCCCTTTCCTGTTGAAAAAGTTTTTTCCTGGCACGAGAACGCCGGCGCGTTGATTCGCCTGATGCCTCCCTGGGAGAAGGTGCAGGTTGTTTCACCGTTTGAAGGATTACACGACGGTGTGAAGGTTCGCTTCAAAATCAAGAACGGTCCGATCACCATGAAGTGGACTGCGGAGCATTTTGATTACCGCAAGAATGAACAATTTTGCGACCGCGCACTCTCAGGCCCCTTTAAGACCTTTGTTCATCATCATAAGTTTTCAGCCAAAACTGCGGATAGTTGCACCCTTAGCGACGAAATTGAATATTCCATTCCCATAACACCCCTCTCAGATCCTGTGGCTGGGTGGTTTGTAGAAGACAAACTTAAAAGCATGTTTGCCTACCGGCACCGCATCACCCAAGGCGATTTGCAAGCACAAGCTCGCCACAACTTAGCACCGAAAAGAATTCTCATCTCAGGTTCAAACGGCCTGATTGGAACTCAACTTTACGGTTATTTGTTACAAAGTGGTCATGATGTTTGGCGATTAGTGAGAAGTAAATCTGAAGCTGAACAACACAAAACAATTCTTTGGCAATCCAACTCACCAATCAAAAACCCAGAGCAGCTTGAGGGGTTTAATGCCGTGGTGCATTTAGCAGGTGCGGGCATTGCCGACGAACGATGGACTGCTTCACGAAAGAAGCTTTTGCGGTCTAGCAGGGTTGATGGAACCAAGCACTTGACTGAGGCTCTGGCGAAAGTATCAGCAAAACCCGAGGTACTGATCAGCGGCTCTGCCATTGGAATCTACGGGAACCAAGGCGATTCAACCCTTAGTGAGGAAAGCCCAACCAACGTACCGGGATTTTTAGAGGAGCTTGCCCGCGATTGGGAAGCTGCCGCCAAACCTGCAGAACAAGCGGGAATCCGCACCGTATACTTGCGTACCGGGATTGTTCTTTCCCCTGCTGGAGGGGCGCTTGGCAAAATGCTTCTCCCCTTCCAGCTAAACCTAGGAGGAAGGCTTGGCAGCGGTAAAGCTTGGATGAGTTGGATTTCCATAGACGACATGATCAGCGGAATTGAATTTCTCATCTCAAACTCCGCAATTGTAGGCCCGGTAAATCTTACAGCTCCGAACCCTGCAAGAAATGTAGAGTTTACCAAAACTCTTGCCCAAGTTCTGAAACGCTTTGTAGGCCCACCAGCACCTGCTGCAGCTTTACGCCTGATTATGGGTGAAATGGCAGATGCTGCACTTTTGGCTTCCCTTAAAGTAAACCCTAACGTATTGCTCAATTACGGGTACCAATATCGGTACCCGGATTTGAAGCGCTGCTTAGAGCATGTTACAGGAATGACGTATGACAACCAATAGACGCCTCAAGGTAAGTATCATCGGCGCAGGCCTTGCGGGCCTTTCTTGTGCCCTAAGGCTTCGTTCCCTAGGGGTTGATTATCATCTTTATGAAGCAAGCGACGATGTAGGCGGAAGAGTACGGACGGATATTGTTGAAGACTTCAGGCTTGACCGTGGGTTCCAAGTTCTGCTGGAGGCTTACCCCGAAACCCAACGTGTTTTGGACTACCCTTCCCTTGAGCTGGAGCGTTTTGAACCCGGTGCCAAAGTTTATTTTGATGGTAAGTTTCACACGGTTGCGGATCCACTGCGCCGACCGCTCCATGCGTTTGAATCGCTGCAGGCTAATATTGCTTCCCTTAGCGATAAGCTGAAAGTTCCCTTCTGGAAGCAGAAAATTGACCAGTTGAGCATTAAAGAAATCTTTACCAGCCACGAACAAACAACCTTGGAGTATTTGCAGGATTGCGGTTTTTCACCCATCATGATCGACCGATTTTTTCGTCCGTTTCTCTCAGGAATTTTCTTGGAAACACAGCTCTCAACCAGCAGCAGCATGGCAAAATTTGTCATGAAGATGATGAGCACCGGCGCCGTTGCAGTTCCGCGATTCGGAATGGGTGCAATCAGCAACCAACTCGCCGATCGAGTTGGCCGAGAAAATATGAGCTTCAATAGTATTGCAACGAATGTAACACCCACCACCGTAGAATTGCAAGACGGCTCAGTTTCACAGTCCGACGCCGTTGTGATTGCCACAGAACGTACGGCAGCGTTCCGCCTATTGGGCCAAATGGAACCATCCAACAGTTGGACAACCGTACAATGCCATTACTATGCAGCACCTAAAGCCCCCATTAATGGTGCTTGGCTTGCCTTGAACGGTGAAACCGAAGGACCCGTAAACAATCTTGTTGTGATGAGCAATGTATCGGAAAATTACGCGCCCAAAAATGCTCACCTGATTTCCGTTTCAGTAGTTGATGAACAATTTAAAGACTCAAAAAAAGACGTTCACTCACCCATTATGAATCAGCTTGAAGAGTGGTTTGGCAACGAAGTAAACGCTTGGGAGCACCTAAAAACCTACACAATCCACAAAGCATTGCCCAAACAGCCAAAGGGCTATTTTACAGAACGCCGCATAAAGCCAAACTCAAAAGGCGTTTATATTTGTGGCGATTACTGCGAAATGGGCTCAATACAAGGGGCAATGCACTCCGGCAGAATGGTTGCAGAAAAAATCCACGCCCGCTGAATATTCGGGATTTAGGTAATCCTAAACTTTTAACTTGTACACCTTGCCTAGATTTTGCTTATAGCTAAGTTATATTTCATTTATTGAGAAGTTCTATGGCTATTATTGAAGACGATTTGTTACTTTCCATTGGTGCGCTGGCAAAATGCACGGGGATTTCAGTTGATAAACTTAGAATTTGGGAACGCCGCTACGGGGCACCAAAGCCCGTACGCCTCCCTTCCGGGCACCGACGTTATCCGGAGGCTGAAGCCACTCGATTGAAAAAAGCGGCTATTGCCTTAGAGCAAGGCTTCCCCGCACGAATTGTTGCCCCCGCCTCTTTGACGAAACTCAATGAACTCCTTGGCCTGAACACGCGCGATGACAGCAAAGAGCCGAAGTGGAATCTTGATGATGTTTCCTCCTACCGAAATGCAAAAATTTCCCTGTGGATTGATGCCATTTACCGGTTCGACGAAACCTACCTGATTACCGAATACAATAAAGCCTGGGATAATCTTGGAGCATTAAACTTTATTCTTGATCTTGCTGTCCCTTTTCTTTGGCGCATGGGAAAAGAGTGGAATGAAGGGCGAATGACGATTAGTCATGAGCACTACGTCTCCGAACAACTTGGCGACTTTTTGGCTATGAAATGGCGTTGTCACGAAGTCGGAACGCCCTCTAAGGGCTTTCTTGTTGCAACTCTTCCCGGTGATCAACACCGCTTAGGGCTTCAAATGGTTGCAAATATCATCAAGCTTTCTGGTAAAAACGTCGTCTACTTGGGCCCACAAACACCGATACGTGAATTACTAAGGGGTGTAGAACATTTCGCACCAGAGGGCATTTGCCTTAGTATTTCCAGTGTGCTGGATGAACGGCTTGTATTACAAAGCCTTGAGGAACTGCGGTTGTATGTTCCCGAAGCAACGCCAATCGTCATCGGTGGAAAAGGTTCTCCTTCACCCCCACCGGGAATTGAACGGATCTACGACTTACGTGATTTCTATGATTGGCTTTCAAAAAGACCAAATGTATCTTACGGCTAAATAAGCCTTTTGTGAGGGAAATCATTCAACAAAAACCCCATTCAGACCGCCTGAGGATTGCCGTTGTTGGCGCCGGAATATCAGGAATTTCCGCCGCTTGGTACCTAAGCAAAAAACACTCTGTAACACTCTTTGAAAAAGAAATCCGCCTTGGCGGGCATACGCACACGGTAACCATTCCCAGCGGCCCGGATAAAGGCACCCCCGTTGATACAGGCTTTATTGTACTGAACGATGAAACATACACCAACTTCAAACGCTTCCTTCGGGAACTAGGGGTTGGCACCCGTGTGAGTACAATGTCATTCAGCTATTTGAATCAACAATCTGGGTTCCATTACGGCGGCAACACTTTCAACGGATTATTTTCTCAGCGAAAAAACCTGATCAATCCCAGCTATTATGCATTTCTTGCGGAAGTTGTTCGCTTCAACCAATTAGCTACAAAAGCTCTTGAATCTCAATCCTTTGCAAATGAAACGATTGAAGACTTTGTGCTGAAAAATAAGCTCTCACGCCGATTTTTAGCTGATTATCTCATCCCCCTCACGGCCGCTGTGTGGTCTACCCCACCCGAAAAATCTTTGGAATTTCCGGCAGAGACATTAGTGCGTTTTTTTGCCAACCACGGCATTCTAAGACTTTTGAATCGCCCTACTTGGCGAACCGTTGTTGGCGGAAGCAGCGCGTACGTGAAGGCTTTTGAAGAACAATTCAACGGGTTCATTCGCCTTGGGGAAGCACCCACGGGCATCAGCCGCGGCGAACTACCCACCCTTCATTTTCCGAACGGCGAACAAGAAGCCTTCGACCGAGTTGTTATTGCAACCCACGCAGATCAGGCGTTGCAACTTCTGCAAGACCCCACCGAGCTTGAACAACAGTTGCTCTTAAAATGGCAATACACTCGCAACGAAACGGTGCTCCACACGGACGCAACCGTAATGCCGCCCCACCGCAGGGCTTGGTGTTCTTGGAATTTTCACCAAGAAAATGAATCAAACCACCCGCATCTTTCTATGACGTACCACATGAACACTCTTCAAGGGCTAAAAACCAAGCACGACTACTTTGTAACCTTAAACAGAGCAAAGCCTTACAAAGAAAAAACCGTTGTAAAACGACTGATGTACACACACCCAAAATACGATTTTGATAGTTACGCAACGCAGCGCGATTTACCCCAATTGAACGGCCCACAGGGAACCTACTTTTGTGGCAGTTATCACGGTTACGGATTTCACGAGGATGGAATTACCGCCGCCCTAAACGTTGCCCGAGCTTTCGGGATTCACCCATGAATTCCCGGATTTACCTGGCAGAAGTTTGGCACCACCGCATCGGAAAAACATCCCACTTCTTCAAATACAAACTCCCCTTTTTCTCTTTTGATCTGGACGAGCTTTCATCGATCGAAAAGAAAAATAAACTGTTTTCTGTAAACCGTTTTAACGTGTTTGCCCTTCATGATCAAGACTACTTGTATGACAAAACTCGCCGCAGCGGTTCTATCAAGCAGCGACTAAATGATCGAATAGCGGAGTTTGGTTGCCCCATAACTGCCGAAAAAATCGTGCTGCTCACAGCACCTCGGTTCATGAATTACGTCTTTAATCCGGTCAGTTTTTACTATTGCTACAAACAAACAGGGGAATTCTCCGGATGTATCGCTGAAGTGAACAACACTTACGGAGAAAAACACCTTTATTTTCTGGACAATAAAGAGGAAGCCTCAGGCTTTCTGGCTCGGTTTTTGAAACCAAAAGAGTTCTTCGTTTCACCATTCTATGAACGAAATGGTGATTACGAATTTTTATTCGGCGATATAAACCAAAAACTAGATGTGCGGATAAATGTTCTTAAAGATTATAAGCCATTTTTTCGGGCTGGCATCTCAGGTAACGGTTTGCCGTTTACAACTTCAGAAACACTTAAAGTAATATCCGTAGCGCCGTTGCAATCCGCGCTGACAATGCCAAGAATTTTATACGAAGCAGCCAAGCTTTACAGGAAAAAACTCCCCGTGTATTCAAGACCCGTTCCCCAAACAACCCAAACCGTAAAGGAAGCTGATCCGCAATTTACCGAACAAATCGGACGACGATTCTTTGATCGATTGCTCAACAAATCAACGGTAGGCTCGTTGAAGGTTGTTTACCCAAATAGAACCAGCCGTGTGTTTATGGGCGAAAAAGAAGGCTTACAGGCGGAACTAAGAATCCACGAGTGGAAGTTTTTTGGTCGGTTGCTTACAAACGGTGATATTGGTGTAGGCGAAAGTTATGTTGAGGGCGAATGGACAACCGATGATCTTACGCAGTTGCTTTCGTATTTTGTTGATAATTTTTCTGCCGTCAAAAAACGTTCTCCCTTGGCCGTTCCTGCACGAATGGCAGCCCAAGTGTTTCGCAGTCTGGTGCGGCTAAACACTCGCAAGGGTGCAAAATCTAACATACAAGCACACTACGATTTAGGAAATAATTTCTTCGAGCTTTTTCTTGATCCAACCATGATGTACAGCTCGGGAATTTTTGAATCTGAAACCACGACGTTGAAAGATGCACAACTAGCAAAACTTGACCGGTTGATTGAGCGGGCACAACTAAAGCCCACCGATCACGTGTTAGAGATCGGCACCGGCTGGGGGGGCTTTGCCGTGCGCGCAGCTCAAACAATCGGGTGTAAAGTAACCTCCGTTACAATATCTAGACAACAGTTCATCTATGCGAAAGAACGGGTTCGCAAGGAAGGACTTGAGAATAAAATCAAAGTTCGCTACTGTGATTACCGTGATGTAAAAGGGAAGTTTAATAAAATTGTCTCAATTGAAATGCTAGAAGCAATTGGGCATCAGCAACTTCCCACTTTTTTCGCCAAATGTGATCAGCTATTGGCACCGAATGGTCTGCTTGTTTTGCAGGTAATTACCATGCCTGAGCAACGATACGACTCCTACCGCAGAAACAGCGATTTCATTCAGAAGTACATTTTCCCCGGCGCTGTGGTTCCAAGCTTAGGTGCCATTCACCAAGCGGCAACAACGGCAAGCTCGCTTAATCTGGAACGACTTGAAAACATTGGCCCGCATTACGCCCAAACCTTGAAGTTGTGGCGCGAACGGCTTGATGAACGAAAAGCAGAATTATTTGAACAAGGCTTCGATGAATATTTTCTGCGCCTGTGGGAATATTATTTCGCCTACTGCGAAGCGGGATTCAGCAGAAAAATTTTGAGCGATTTTCACTTTGTTTACACCAGACCAAACAACCTTGATTATAACGTTGTAACCTGATATTATGAAAGAGTACCGAATGAATGAACCCGCAAACCCGATTACTTGGAATCCGAATGAATTCCTGTGGGACTTTGTGCGCAATATACCCTTCCTAAGTGTGCATTTAGCCTGTTTACTTGCTTTCGTTTGCGGCTTTAGTTGGTGGGCCGTTGGTTTGTGTGTGCTTCTTTATGCAGTGCGAATGTTTGGGATAACCGCAGGGTTTCACCGGTATTTTTCTCACCGTAGCTACAGCACCTCTCGCGTGTTTCAATTCCTCATTGCATTGCTTGGTACATCCGCCGCGCAACGCGGGCCGCTGTGGTGGGCAGCGCACCATCGTCATCATCATCGCCATTCAGATACTGAGCTTGATACGCACTCCCCCGTGAAGCATGGGTTCATCTGGAGTCACATTGGCTGGACGATTAGCCGCCATTCTTCACCTACAAACTATAAAGCCGTTCGCGACCTCATGAAATTTCCCGAACTTGTTTTCTTGAATCGCTTTCATTTACTTGCACCTATGATATTGGCAATCAGTGTGTTCCTGTTGGGTTGGTACTTGGGAAACGCTTACCCCGAAAGTGGAATCAACGGATTTCAATTCCTTATTTGGGGCTTCTTCATCAGCACCGTTCTTCTATACCACGGCACGTTTACCATTAACTCATTATGCCATGTAATCGGCTCCAAACGTTTTCAAACGAACGATGAAAGTCGTAATAATCTGCTCTTAGCCCTTATCACCTTGGGCGAAGGTTGGCACAACAATCACCACCGTTACCCATCCTCAGAGCGCCAAGGTTTTTACTGGTGGGAAATTGATTTAACGCACGTGGCACTGCGGTTGCTCTCTCTTATCGGGATCGTATGGGATCTTAGAACTCCTCCGAAGCATATTTATGATGAAGCAGAAAACAACAGCAACAAAATCGCCGCTCTATAAATTAGCAATTACCGTTGTAGCAGGTTTATTTTTACTCTTATTAGCTTCTATTATCTACTCATCCACACAAGCTAATGTTATTACCGAGCTCAAGCAAATCAACGACTTGATTTGGGGCAAAGTAACATTAGTGGATTTGTATGCAGGCTTATTGCTTTCTGCCATGTGGGTAGTTTACCGGGAACAAAACCCGCTCATTGCATTTGTATGGACGCTATTGTTTTTACTTACGGGTTTTCTTTCCGTTTTGCTTTATGTGTTTATCCAATTATTCAAACTTCGTAATGCCAGTGACACAGATGTTTTTTTCAGAGGTTGGCGGGCGCGCGCACAATGAGTGTAACAATAAGTGAAAAACCTTTTGTACGAATAAGCAATTTACATAAACACTACGGCAAAGGCGACAGCAGAGTCGAAATTTTGCATGGTGTTGATTTGGAAATCATGAAGGGTGAGTTTGTATCCCTCATGGGCTCTTCTGGAAGCGGAAAAACTACCCTTCTTAATATTATCGGCGGCCTTGATTCTGCCAACACAGGTTCTGTTGAAATTGAAGGGAATTGCCTTCAAGGAAAATCCGACGACGAGCGCAGCGCTTTTCGCCTGAAACACGTGGGGTTTGTTTTTCAATCATTCAATCTAATACCGAATTTAACGGTGCTGGAAAACATTACCGTCCCCCTGTTGTTTCTAGGTTCATCACAAACAAACGCTCGAGAAAAAGCCTTGAAAATACTCAACGAGGTTGGGCTGACAGAAAAATCGAGCCGTAGAATCAACCAACTCTCCGGCGGTGAGCGGCAACGCGTTGGCCTTGCTCGCGCCCTTGTTCACGAGCCAAAGCTTGTTCTTGCAGATGAACCGACTGGCAATCTTGACACAAAAACCGGGCACCAAATTTTGCAATTGTTGCAACAGCTAAATAAACGCCTAAGTCTTACAATTATCATGGCAACTCACGATCATAAAGCTGCTGAATACGCCTCGCGAACGATTTCAGTAACTGATGGGCAAATTATTGGTAATTCTACATGATTGGGATTCATGATTTCGCCAGCCTTCGCCAAGGAATTAAAATCCTTATTTGGCGTTACATTACCCACGAAAAATTACGCTCGGTGCTCACACTTATGGGGATTGCGCTAGGTGTGGCAATACTTGTAGCGATTGACCTCACAAGCCAATCTGCTGTGAGTGAGTTTCGCAACACGGTTGATCAAGTTGCTGGGAAAGCACAAATCAACGTACGCCCCAACGGTGCAGATTTAGATCCGAATCTTGTTTCAGTTTTGCAACAACACCCGTTGGTTGAAAATGCCAGTCCCCTCATCCAAGGCTACATTTCCGTTCCACAAAAAAACAGCGCACGCCAAATCGAAGTTTTAGTTCTAGGTGTTGATTTACTATCCGGCAGTTCCTCTAACGATGATGCTGGAATTCGCGATATTAATATTATTTTAGCCGAGGGTACAAACTTTACCGAATTGCTGACTAAAAATGGTTATGTTCTCTCCACGGAGAAATTACTAAGTCGATTAGGGGTTCAACTGGGTGAGCAAACCTCAACTTCGGAAGCCTTACCGCTTTACTTTGCCGGCTCCATTGAAAGCCAGGAATTGAACCGCGTGAAAGATGGTGAAGTATTGGTTTGCGATTTAGCCGTTGCCGATGTGTTGCTGAATGCAGGCGGAGCGCTTTCACAAATTGATGTTTTGCCCATCGCTGATGCATCAATCGATGAAGTGATTCAATCGCTAAAAGAAACTTTACCCGGAACAGCTTTAGTTGAAACTCCACAGAACCGTGGTGAACGAGTAAGTTCGATGATTGATGCCCTCCGTTTTAACTTGATGTCACTGGGGCACATTTCGCTATTGGTGGGCGCATTCCTGATTTATAATACCATGAGCATTTCGGTTCTCCGTCGACGAAACGTCATCGGAACGTTGCGTGCCATGGGGATTCGTAAATCGCAAATTCGGTTTATTTTCATTTTGGAAGGGCTTTTATTTGGCCTCATTGGTGGTGTAGTTGGTCTTCTTCTAGGAACAATTCTCGCCTCGTTGCTGTTGAGCTCTGTAAGCCAAACAATCAGCATCAGCTTTTTCGATGCGCGCGCCCAATCGTTGATTCTATCTCCCGTTGCGTACATTACCGCGCTGGCCCTAGGGCTAATTTTTTCGCTTTTCGCCGCACTGCAACCCGCCCACGAGGCCGCTGCTACTC
>DAIOTT010000039.1:0-23496 GCA_036751885.1 Candidatus Sumerlaeota bacterium | reverse complement strand
ATTTTTTGCTGCTCGACGCAGAATTTCAGCTCGCTCTTCAGCGGTTGTTTTAGACCATATGTCGAAGGCAGCGCGCGCACTGCGCACAGCGGATTCAACATCCTCCGCGGTGCAACTTGCTGAGGTTGCAATCAGCGTTTTGCTGAACGATGGATCGATTGAATCAATTTTTTCCTTCGTTTCAACGCGGCGCCCATCAATAATAGCGGGAACCTGAAAGGGCATTTGATTCTTCACTTCGTCCAACGCATTGAGAAATGCTTCACGCTGCTCTTCACGAGAGAAATCCGTAGGTGGTTCGTTGCGGAATTCACCAGAAATTGTGGGTGGTTGGAATGTTGTTTCAATGGGGCTCATTTGAAAATCTCTCTCTTGTTGGGATTGGCTAAAAGAACGTCTTCTTTTGCACCTTCAGTAAAGCGCTGACGCAGGAAGGATTCATTGCTGGTGTTCTCCAGAATTCGGCGAACAAGGTAAGCCATTCCTGGAACAAGTTCCCCGCAGGGAGTATAGATGCGCACCGGGAACTTAGCAGCAAGCAGGGCATCTTTTATGGGGCCCGCCATGCCGTAAAGCATTTGAAGCTCAAAGCGATCTGCCGGTACTTGAAGGGCTTTTTTGAGGGCAAGCGCATGGGCAATGGAGCGAACGTTGTGGCTGGCAATTGCGGTGCGAACGATATCGTTATTTTGCATGAGGATTCGTGTACACTTTTCGTACATGGTATCCGTCAGGCGTTTATCTGTAATCACAGGGACGGGCCAATTTTTCATGCGCGCCCAAATCTGCTCGCTGTCCCAATAGGCCCCTTTTACGAGGCGAATCGTCATTTGCTGATCGCGGGCGCGAAGTTCATCCAAGAACCACGTTAGGCAAACGTCCGCATCTTTCAAGTAAGCTTGGTGAACAATCCCCAGGTTGGGGAAGCCGCGGAATTCTTCTTCGTCTAATAGATCGAGAACGATTCTGAAGGTCAGATCGCGGTACTCAAATTTTTCCATATCAACGTTAAGGAAAACATTGTTCTTTAGGGCGGCGCGCAAGAGCGGGCGAAGGCGAATGCGAACCCGCTCGCTGGTTCCGTGGGGATCCATGACTTCGAACTTAGATGTTTGTGAGGAAAGTTTGATTGAAATATTCACGCGCGGGCCGGCCAGCGTGGTTGCCTTTGCAGGGGCTTTGCCCAACTGGCGACCAAACCGTTCAATCATCTCAAGGTAACGACCGTAGTAATGATCTGCTTGTTTTTCGCTGACAACAAATTCGCCGAGTAAATCAAGGGAGAAGGCAAACCCTTCGGATTCCATGCGGCGGATTTTTGGGGCGACTTCTTCCGGTGTGTTGCCCGCAATAAATTGACTGCCCATTTGCTTGATGCCAAAACTGCTTGCCCAACGAATCAGTGACTTTGTTGTGGCTCTTTCTCGACCAATCTGCCGCGCTAACGTGCTGAGGCTTGTGGGTGTTTTACCTGAGGAAAGATCCGGCGACGTAAGGTATTCCTCCAAGTGGCGTGTTAGGCTGTTACCTTTGCAAATGGCTGGGTACACATCCACAAAGCGAAGCATTCGGTAGCGCAGATCTTCGTCCTTCATCATGAGTTGCATCATGAAATCATTGGCGCGTTGAACGCTGAAGGGCGAAGGCTTGTGCTTTTCCAAAGCGGCAAACAATTTTTTCCCGATGCGAATGGTTTCTTCGTCCAACGCCTTTTCTGTAACTTTGGGAATTGCCTGCATGCGTGGCTTCCCGGCAGAAGCAGGACTCGTTGCTTTGCGTGCTTGGGTTTGGTGGGGCGTTTTTTCTAACACTGTCATGTTCCAGCTTCCTTCTGTGAAAATTTAGTCGAATTTTGGGAGTTCAATTCTTGCTGAACTTTGGTAGGGATTCGTTGATTTTTTGTTGGGCTTTATGGTTAGGCTGTTGATTTTCTCCACTAGGAGTTTCAAGAACAATCCAACATCCGTAACCACGCCAATCGATTCCAGTGAACCACGGTCGGAGAGTTTTGAGGCAACCGCAGGGTTAATATCCACGCAGATAATTTTTACACCCGCAGGAATCATGTTCCCTGTGCCGATGGAGTGCAACATGCTGGAGAGCATGAGAACCATTTCACAGCCGCGAACATTTACCGCATATTGGCGTTGAGCCTCCTCCAAATCCATCACCGTATCGGGAAGAGGGCCGTCGTCGCGGATGGAGCCTGCAAGAACAAACGGCACGTTGTAATCCACCAAGGTTTTCATGATTCCACTTTTGATGAACCCTTGATCCACGGCATTTTTAATACTGCCAAACCGGCGGATGCTGTTGATTGTGCGCAAGTGGTGCCGGTGGCCGCCCTCCACTACGGAGCCCCGCGCCATATCAACCCCTAAGGACGTGCCATACAAATCACGTTCCATGTCATGTACGGCAATGGCATTGCCGCCTAGCAATGCCTGAACGTGCCCCATGCGGATGAGTTCGCACAGGGCATCTGTGCCGCCCGTGTGCACAACAACGGGGCCGGCTACGATTGCAACTTTGCCGCCCCGCGCTTTGATGCGCGTCATTTCCCAGGCAATTTGTTCCAGCACAATTTCTACACGCCGCTCAGAGGAAACGCCGGAGCTCATGAAAGAAAAATCTTCTTCTTTGGAAGCACTCTTGAGTTTACGGTGTGCAATGCCATCAGCGCCGACCACAATTTTATCGCCTTTTTTCACGTCTCTCATAAGGGTAACGTAGGCTTTATTTTTGCCGTTTTCATTCACAATTCGGATGCAACCATCCATCCGTTGGTGAAGAAGGGGCAGCAGCTCACCATCAATATGCACGCCCGTGGTGTAGATTGTGGTGCAGTAGAAATGATCTGGCGCAACACCATCCATATCAGCTTCCACAAGCACGGCGTTTTGATGATCCAAATCTGCTTTGGCTCCGCAGTCTGACAGGGAACGGATGATTCGATCCAACGAATCTTTACTGGGTGCCATGATTTTGAGTTTGGCAATGCTTTCGTCCTGCGGGTGCTTGCCAGGCACGAGGGACAGGGTCTCGAAACTGCCGCCGTGAAGAATGATTCGATCAAAGGCGCGGTTCAATAATCCGTGATCAATCAAGTGACCGGAAAATTCAACCTCTTGCTCAGGAAAACCAAGCCCTTCAAGCATTTCAACGCGAGAGATTTCATCGTCTAGCCGCAAAACAAGGCACCGGTTGGAGCCGCCAGCTTTATGAAATTCCGACATATCAGTACGAATCACCGAGTAGCCTGCGCGGCCAAGTTTTGCTTCAAGCTCTGGGGTGCAATCATGCATAAATATTTTGCCCTCGGCAGCTTCTGTGCAATTACAAACAAAAGAAAGGCCGTCGGCATTAGTGACAGGTATGCGGAGTTTTGCCTCTACATTTTCCTCAATCACTTGCAGGGAAGCGCGGTCAAAAGCGGGAGCATAATATAACACGTGTCCCCCGCTGAGTGGGGCAAAACATGTATCAAGATGGTAGAACCGTTCATCAATTAACCGCAATGAAACAACCGGGTGATTAATGAGGGACGCGATCAAGCGGTGTGAATCTAAATTCGTTCTGAAACCATAACCAAGCCACACGATATCCCGTTGAGAATCAACCAGTGCATCCCCAGCACCTTCAAACCATAAGTCCTCGGGCAAGTGCACGGTTTGAAAACCTTGCGACTGAAACCACTCATCAAAGTAGGCGGTCTCTGGTTTGCGTTCGGCGTAGCGGAAGTTTGAGTTAATCGCCACACCATCTAACACAAACCCACCATTCGCGGCGAACACCATATCGGGTACATCTTCACGCTGTTCAAGAAGTGTAACGTTGGCTAAATCAGAGAGCTGATCGTAATATTTTCGCCATTGTTGTTTTGCTTTTTCTGCATCTGCCCGATTGATGTTGCCGGTCATCCAGGGGTTGATCTCGTAATCAACCCGGTAGAAATCCGGCTGAACCATCATAATCTTTTTTGATTTATCGAACATAGCTAAATCCTAAGTGTAACAATTTAGTTCTTCTGAAACGCTTTGAAATAGACTACACAAGTGGTGCTAAAATTCAAAGCAGTCTTCTTTAGTAGGAAAAAAATTATCTTTGTATAGATTTCTCATTAAAAATCAACATCTAATTGATTTCATTGTACTTGAAAGAATCACCAGTTTGGTTTCGGCAAAAGAGATTCTAATTTTTTTTCGGTATTTGCCGAATTTCCCGTTAAACAGTCCTGCCCTTTTTGGATGAACAACTCAAACTCTGAAACGATTTTCACGTTTGGTAATGTGCCTGCGCCAACGAATCGTGTTACCTCGGTAATCAAGCCAACCAGAGCTTCGCAATCTGAAATGGAAACGGCTTCGGCATCCACCGCGCCAGATTCTGTGTTCATGTTGTGGTAATTGCGAACGGGGCTACAAATGCCGCCCACACGCAAGCCGGCTAGGCTGATGGGTGTTGCCTCGCATGTCCCTCTGTCCATCAGGGCGCGGCGCGCGTTGATGCCAGAAGTTGTGGCGGCGCTCCAAATGAGGTTTGCCATTTCGCCATCAAAAATTGTGGATTGATCCCCCACCCGAATAACGGACCCTTCGCCTAATTGAATTTCAGGCGTTTCGCCACTGATCTCAACGGAGACAAACAGCGACTCCGGGTTTAGGGCTTCGCGCAATTCTTGGTCATTCAAAATGCAAAGCGTACCGCAAAATCCAGCTTCCTCGGCCCGGGTAAATAGCATTGCAACGTCAATAGCTTCGCTGCTTTCAGAAAGCCTGGCAAGGGCTTCTACCATGGCAGCGCACCCCATTAGGTCGTCGCAAACTCTGCCACGGTATAGGGTGGGCGTTTCTTCAAATACATCAACATCCCACATGGCTAGCAGGGCGCCTTCGGGGTTTTCTTGAGTGGAGATTTCAATCACTCGGTTGTCGGTCACGGGATCAACGGGGGTTGCCATGGTGATGACACCTGCAATGCCGGGGTCATCATTTGAGCGGAATAAGCGCACGTTGCCGTTCACAAAAAATTCATCGCGCACGCGGCCTTCAAATAAGGCGGTGCAGCGGTAGGTATCGTCGGGGAGCTCTCTGGATTCGGCTCCAGTTTCAGGAAAAACAAAACCGGGGTGATCTGTATGAGCAACAAAAACTAAGGGCGGACCAGAGGGCTCGCCTCGTTTGAGACGCGCCATCCGGTTGCCGTATCGGTCGATTGTTAAGGTAACACCAGGTATTCCAGCGAGTAATTCGTCTAAAACCTCACAAACCCAATGTTCGCGAAACGGAGCAGTGGGTACCGTTACTAGCTCTTTGTAACGCCGAGACAAATGACTCTTTTCCAAAACCTTTTTCCTCTTTCTAAACGGTAAGAGGCGAGAGAACAACTACCATTCACTCCCCTCTTATGATTCTTGCACTGATAAATCTTTCGAATTCATTGAGTTCAAAAGATTATTGCCTAACAGAACCCTCAGATTCTTTTTGAGTCCGTACAATATCACCCTCAGAGATGGTGCCATTTGTAGCGTCGTAGGGAAGGTATGTATCAGCAGGGCCGTAAACGTTTGGACCAAAAATCAGATCGCGGCCACGATCTGGCCCAAGTGATGTAACAACCCAAGCACCTTGTGTAGGAACGCTGAACTCTAACAAATCTGCCTGAACGCCCGCAGTTCGGCGACCGTCAATATTCGCTGTGTAGAAATAGCGTTTACCTGCTTCAGAATCTTGTGGCTCAAGGCTAACACCATTTGCCGTGATGCATGGGCTGCCTGGAGGGCAGGGTAGCCAAGGATTAACTGTGGCTTCACCGTTTGCGCCTTTAGGGCCAGGTACTTCAAAATCACCTACGTTTGGCCCAAGGAAGGGATCGATGATTGATACAGTTGTAATGTAAGCAATCGGTGTACTTAGCAGGTTAGGAACAACACGGATAACACCAACATCTGTAAATGGTGTGTTGGGGTACTTGTTGTTATCAAGCTGGTAAAGTTCTAATCCTGTAACAATGGTTCTGTGGTCTGCCCGCACACGGCTTACTTTAGAGCGGGTTTGCGCTTCAAGGAAGTTGGGAACGGCGATGGCGGCGAGGATGGCGATGATGGCAACTACGATGAGAAGCTCAATGAGGGTGAAGGCCTTGCTGACGACTTTACTTGCTGAGAATGCTTGTTCTTTCATGGGGAATGATTCCTTTTTGTAGTTTGAGCCAACAGTCCAGCACAACCAGTCAAAAAATCAAAGAAATTTTTTTTTCATGGAAAAAAAATATTTTTGTACCTCCCCAAAAACCCCCATATTATCCCAATTTTAGCTGAATTTTTTCTGAAAATTAATTTTTTCTTCACAAAGGACAAAAAAATCCTTTGCATGATTTGAATAGATCGGTATTAGGATTCCAAATTCCAAAAGTTGAGAAAAAATCATGAATTTCAAACAACTTGAAGCACTTATCTATGTGGTTCGGAACGGAACATTCAAAAAAGCAGCGGAATCGTTGTACTTTGATTCGCCCGTGGACGAGTACACAACGCCCGAATCAATCCAGTACAGAATCAAACAACTCGAACAAGATCTTGGGGTGTCCCTCTACCACAAAAACCGTGGCAGCGCCCGAGTTCAGCTCACCCGGGAAGGCCAAATTTTCCTGAAAGAAGCGGTGGATGTGTACCAACGCATGACCGAATGGAAGGGGATTTTTCTGGAGAAGCAAGACCGCACACTAACGTTTGCCACAACGCAGGCTGTGTTGATTCACCGCTTGCTTGATCCGCTTAAAAAGTTCCGGGAGCTGCACCCTAAGACCGTTGTCAGCGCCCTAAATTCACCGGATCATGAGGAGCTAGAGCGCTCCTTGATTGAAGGCAAATTAGACTTTGGTTTTGCCACTCGCCCGCCGGATTCACAAAGCTTAGAATACATTCTTTGGAAGCGCTCCAAGTATGTTTTAATTACTCCAAAAAACCACAAGTTTGCGAATCGGCCAGCCGTGTCCCTTACAGAGTTAACTCAAGAACCGTTAATTGTGTTGAACCCCGACGCCCGTGGCGATCGTGATACAATCGGGACTGAGTTCTCGAGAATTGGCTGTACGAAGCCTAATATTGTGTTGGAAACCAGCAATTCTGAAATCATTGTTGCCTACGTGGAAGCAGGGTTAGGTGTTAGTATCACCTCGGAAACTTCCCTGATAAATCAAAAGCGCGATGTAAGAACAATTCAAATTTCAGACCTCAAAAAGAAGTCAGAAATAGGCTTATTGACTCGGCGGGCACAGTACATTTCCTGGGCAACACGGGAGTTCTTAAGCTTGGTTGATCCTACGTTTGCCCAATGGTTGACGGAGAGGGACACTCGGAAAGAATCGGAAACGGATATGGAAGAGGAAAAACTTCTTACCAGCAGCCCAGTAAAGCTTCAGAAGAAAGCCTAGAATTCAGCCTACCAGCATTACGATAAATAACGACTATCAAAGGATATTACCTTATGTTACAAGTAAGAAAGAATATAAGAACACTCTTTAGCTGCGCAGCGCTTTCGGCGGTTATCCTTACGGGGTGCGCTTCAACCAAACCAGCGGGTAAACTCCTGATCGTGGGTGGGGCGTTGAGTGATTCGAATGAAGAAATCTATTCAATCCTCTTTGATGAGGTCGGTGAAAAAGGGAGCATGGGAATTTTACCCACGGCCAGCGGCGTTCCCGAGGAAACTGGCCCTGAAAGCCTAGAATTCTTCACCAATATTTCAAATGGTGCCGCCGTTGAACTGATTGACATGCCTTATACGATGCCCAAAAGAGGGATGAGCCCTGTTTATGCAAATCAAATTAGAAAGCACACTGGCTTGTACTTTTTAGGGGGGGATCAATCAAGAATATTGAATACATTTCGCCCTAACGGCACGAATTCCCAAACGTATGCCGCAACAAAATCTGTGCTAGCAAACGGCGGAATCATAGCTGGAAGCAGCGCTGGTGCTGCCATGATGTGCGACCCCATGATTATGTGGGGTTTTAGCCCCGAGGCCCTTGTGCTGGGCGACCCTAATGTACCCGATCGTGGTGTTGGTATTACGCAGGGCATGGGTTACTTTCCGTACGGTTTGATTGATCAGCACTTTGAACGGCGCGGCCGGTTGGGTCGGCTGATTGCAGGTCTGGAATTGACGAATCAAAACCGAGGCTACGGAATCTCTGAGAACCGCGGAATATATGTTACTCTTAAAAATGATGCCATCGAAGCGGTGGGAACACAGGCCGTGATGTTGGTTGATAGATCAAGTTCCACCCGTACCGGTTTTGAGCGCTCTAACATTCTGATCTCCTATTTGGGGACAGGCGACCGCATCAACGGTGCTAACGGTGAAATTTCCGTTTCTTCTAGCAATATGCCTTACACTACCACGGGGGCGGCGGAACCTGTCACTGCGCCAGAATCCATTTGGGAGGTAGAGCAGTTGAATAATTTCCTCTTAGATTTTTCCCTGAGTAATACCACCGTTACTGAGGCAACAGATGATTTTTTTACCATCAGATTTAGCAAAACGCCGGAGACTAAATTCTACGTTTCAGATGCTTCTGCACCGCGTGAAACGATTAGTTTTACCCAGATGAGGTTGGACTTAATTCCGCTCCCTGAGTTGGAAGAAAATCTGGAAAATTTGAAGCGTGAAATTGCCGCCATTGAACCCGCAACAGATTAACATTAACGAGAATTAAACTTATGAGCATACAACCAAAACAAGAAGAGAAACCTGTTAAATCTCTTTCCACGCTTGCCTTGTTATTTTTATTTCTGCTTGCAGCATCCATAGCAACACAGGTTTTGCCAAAGGGCGAATTTGAACGCGTGGAGAAGGAAATTGTTGGTACAAGTAAGGGCGTTGAAGAAATCACCGTAACAGAGAACACCACTGTAGAAACACTGCTGGAAGAATACAAAAAGCGATTAGTAGATGGGAAAACCGATGTTTTCTCCCAAGAGGGACAACCGCTTACGGGAACAATTGAAGCCGGAACAGTTGTGAATATGACGCTGTACAAAATGACTTCCCGATCTGTTGTGGACGCAACAACCTTTGCCACAATTCCACGGCCAGAGGATTTATCGTTGCTGGATAGAATTCAATCTTCCGTGATTGCTATTCTTCAAGCGCCGATGGAGGGATTTAATAAGCAGAAAGAGATCATTGCCTTCATCTTGATTATTGGTGGTGCTTTCGGAATGATTATGAGCACTGGGGCAATTGATGAAGGGCTTGGTTTTGTTGTAAAGTCCCTTGAAAACACGCCCTTCCAGTGGGTTGTGATTCCTGTGATCATGTTTGCCTTTAGTTTAGGGGGTGCAGTGTTTGGCCTTTCAGAGGAAGTGATTCCTTTTGTGATGATCACGATTCCTTTGGCGATTCGCTTAGGGTACGATTCCATCGTGGGGCTTTGTATGTCCTTCGTTGGCGCTGGGATTGGCTTTGCCACTGCATTTTTGAATCCCTTTACCATTGGTATTGCTCAAGGGATTGCAGAGATTACGCCTTTCAGCGGCATGGAATACCGCATTGCAATATGGTTGGTGATTTCAACTGTAGGTGCTAGTTACGTATTATTTTATGCAAGCAAAATAAAGAAAAATCCAGCTCTGTCACCCGTGCATGAACATGATAAATATTTGGCTAAGAAGTTTAATATATCCGAGGTGAAAGAAGTCAATTTTTCCACCCCACACATTTTAGTTTTACTGATTCTTACTCTTGCCATTGGCGTGATTGCTTGGGGAGTAAAGGAGAAGAGCTGGTGGATGACAGAATTGAGCGCCGTGTTTTTTGCGGCGGGAATTTTATCTGCGGTTGTAACTCGCACAAGCTTAAGTGTGGCGGCTAATAACTTTATGAAAGGCGCAACGGGCCTTGCCGATGCAGCCCTGATTGTAGCAATCAGCGGCGGCATTGTGAGCGTAATGGAACAAGGGCAAATTCTGGATACAATCTTGAATGCGATTGCCTCTGCGTTGGATGGTACACACGGTGCAGTTTGTGCGGTGTTGATGTTCTTTTTTCAAACGGGCTTGAACTTTTTTGTTCCATCGGGAAGCGGGCAAGCGGCGATGACGATGCCGATTATGGCGCCTTTGGCAGATTTGATCGGCATATCCCGGCAAACGTCGGTATTGGCATTTCAGTTTGGTGATGGTTTCGGTAATATGATTATTCCAACATCAGCCGTTACAATGTCGGTGCTTTCTATCGCAGAAATTCCTTGGAGCAAATGGGCCCGCTGGCTGCTTCCGCTGGAATTGATCTTTGTTGTTCTGGGCTCATTGTTCTTAGTTACCGCCGTTCTAATTAATTACTAGAAGCTGATTTAAAAATTACCAAAGGATACAATATGCGTTATACATTACTATTACTCGCTCTTACGTTCACAAGTTACTGCCATGCGTTCGAGGTTCCAGGACTTCCTAGAAACCACCATGAAATTAAGGAACCTGTGAAGTTTGCTCAACTTGAAACAATCATACAAAATGCCGAAAAAGTTGAGGGCATTAGCGTTTCCGTAGAGGGGAATTCCGTGGAAGGGCGCCCATTATATTTGGTAACAGCCAGCCACACGGAAACCCCTGATTGGGAAGTGTTATTTATTGGTTGCCAGCACGGCAATGAACACTCTGGCAAGGATGCAATCAGCTACCTGCTGTGGGACTTGGCGGAAAACCCGGAGAAAATTCCAGAGAATGTTGCGATTCACTTAATCCCCAATAGCAACCCTGATGGAAGCGAAGCAAACAGTAGAAGAAATTCTGCCGGTCAAGATCTAAACCGCGACCACTTGTTTATTGAACAACCTGAGACACAAACCATGCATAAAGTCACCGCCCGTTTAAGGCCAGATGTCGTGGTGGATTGCCATGAGTTTACCCGAGACAGTGGTGATTACACGGAGAATGGTTGGGGCGAATGGCCGTTGATTATGATGGATACAGCCAACAACCCCGTATTGCCCGAGGCGATTTACACTACAGGCCTACGTTGGGTGGATTCCGCCGCGCCAATCATGAAGGAAAAAGGCTATCATTACACCCGCTATTATGTTGGTGGTACTCCCCCGCAAGATGAACTCCGCCACAGCACGCTTGATGTTGATGATGCACGCAACGGCTTGGCAACTTACGGCGGTTTGGGATTCATCATCGAGGCCGGAATCAAGCGCTCAGCCCCTGATCCCTATTACGACTTAGCAGAACGCGTGGATGCTTATCTGATCTTGTTGAATCGATTTATTCACGACGATGAACTGATCGCAGAATCCAAGCGCGTTCTTGCTCAGACTCGCGAGGCCAAGCCTTACCCGTTTATACCGACGAATTATTTCTGGGGTAAGACTGATAACGAGATCAACCCACTGAACGTGATTGAACTTGAATCGGGTAAAACTGTGGAACTACAAGCCGCAAATTTTATGAATAGCCGTGTAACTAAGAACTCCGTACCCATGCCTTCTGCTTATATTATTCCTGAAAAGTACGCTTCACTTTACAGAACTCTTTTGCTGCGCCATTCCATTCCATTTGAACAAATAAACATGGAAGCAACCTACAACGTGGAGCACTCCGTATTGCTTGAAGTACAGCCGGAGTATGATGAAATTTACAACCGCTACGAAGACCGGCAAATTGTTAACCGCCAAACGGCCAAGCAAACCACGCTTCCTGCGGGTCATTTGCTGGTGGACTTATCCGGCGAACACGCTCGGCGCGCTGCTTTAGTGTTAGAGCCTTCCATGCTTTACGGTGTGATGCAACACCCTGAATTTAGAAGCCAAGTTGGGGAAGACGGCATTATGCCAGTGCTGCGCGTTCCGTAAAAAATACTTCTGCAAAAACACAAAAAACGAATCGTGTCCCTTCAGCATTAGCTGAAGGGACACAGTCATTTAAAGGCCCCTAAAATCCTGCAAGAATGGCAAATCAGTTCTAGTTTTCTGCACTGTTGCAGCATCAATTTCCACCGTTCCAATTTCGTGAGAATGCCAGGTAATTTCTACTGATTTCCCCAATGAATCAAACACGGCGGTGGAGTTCTGATAGTGCAATCCATTCCCATCGGTACCTGTGCGGTTAAGGCCAACAACGTAGCATTGATTTTCAATTGCTCTTGCCTTCAGCAGCGTAAACCAATGCTCAACTCGTGCTTCAGGCCAATTTGCGATCACAAAAATTACCTCCACTTGCTTTGCAACCGCACGAAAAAGCTCGGGAAAACGCAGATCGTAGCAAATGAAAACCGCGCAGGAAATGCCGTGGATGTTTACAATACAAGAGTTCTCCCCCGCGGCATAATGAGCTGATTCCCCGGCATAAGTGAAGGGGTGAATTTTATCGTAAACAGAAAGTAGTTTGCCGTAAGCATCGATGAATACGGCAGAGTTGGTGATTCTCTGTTCGCCTCGTTTCAGCGCAAGGCCCGCAAGAATTTGCGCGCTACAATCTTGCGCGTAGGCCTGCAAAAACTTTAAGGTCGGGCCGGTGATTGATTCGGCGATTTGCGATGCTGCCATTGAAAAACCGGAGTTGAACATTTCCGGAAGAACAATCAACTCAGGGGCAATTGATAGAACCAAGTTTTTTTGGGCCCGAAGTTTTTCCAAGTTTGCTGGCGTATTTTCCCACTCGGGGTTAAACTGATTGAGCAAGATTTTCATCGTGGTTTTCCTTTTGGTTGAACAAACTTAAGACTCGCGGGTGTGGAAGGATTAGGTTTTTCGGTTGGTACTTTCAAAAATTTTATCGGCACTGGCGGCCACAAAACCATCGTAAAGTTTTCCGCCATTTGTTGCATCCGGATAACGATTTGCAAACTCATAATAGCAGGTTGGGATTGCGTGCATTTCACCGTTGGCAAACTCCACGGGCATTACATCTGCCATGGTTGCCCCTTGCTCCAACAGCACGCTCGGGTTGCCTTTTACAATTCCGCCAGCAGTATTTAGCGCGTACCCTTCGGCTTCTAAAAACTCTGCAAACGCGTGAATGCCAGAAAAAGTTTTTAATGAGTTGATGCTAATGGTAAAGTGATTTGCATGAAATCCCAGCGCAGCAACCCACCCGGCGTACTCAGATTCTTCCGTCAGTGTAAGATAATCTTCGTAGGAAACGGGGTTCCACAATCTTCCCGACCACAATACCGAGGGATCTTGCACGCGAGCAGGATCCACCTGAGCACAAAGGGCATTCACAACTTGTTGCAACCGGGAGCTGAAATCCTTTGTAACCAGTTCACTCAGAAAAACGCGCGGTAAGCCGTTCGGGTGAACATACCCGTAGGCTTTCAATTTTTTATCTTTGAACTCATAGGGTGCAAACCGCGTGTACCCTAGGTTCAGCAAATGAACTTCAAGCGCGGCTAAATTGATCGGGGCCAAATCAAAAGTGCGAAACGCAATGTGGTCGTTTTGTGGCTCTTCACCGCGGGCAACAACATGATCGCGTAGTCGCTTTGCCATGGGGGCAATCGTGGTGTAATCGTTCCAAAGTGTTTCAAAAAATTGATTGGCGTTCATCGTTGTACATCCTGGTTCAAATTGTTCGTAAAGTGGAGTCAAAAAAAATTCTGAATTTGCCATTAAAAGAATCATTGTTGTACGGCGTATGCGAGGCAGCTAAAATCGACACTGAAATGGTAATTTTTCCTGCATTGTTTGCCTCTGATTCGTCGTTGACCCCGATGCACTTTTCGCAATAGTCGTGAATCATGGTTCAATAATTACTCCTAATGTTCACTACGAGTTTCACTAAATGAGTGCGCAATTCAACAACCGAATAGCACAACTACTGATTTCTGCAATGGTGGTGCTTGTTGCCATATTAGGTTTGTTTCGCGGCATTACATCAGACGAATTTCAGCTTGGCATTTTAGCATTGGAGATGAATCGTGGGCGGGAACTTTATACCGAGCTTTGGGATAATCACGGGCCAATTCCTGCTTGGTTCATGGCATTAGTTTTTCAGGTTTGGCCGTTTCAAGATTACAACCAATGGTACATCATTCGGTTGGCGGGGTTGCTTTCTGCGTTTGGTTGCCTTGGTTGCGTTTGGCTGGGGCTTCGGGAACTCTACAAAAGCCGTTGGGCAAGATGTTTGGGGCTTCTGACTTACCTTACATTTCCGGCGATTCAGCTGAAGTGTTACGAATTACGAAGCGATTTATTTCTGCAGCTTGTGTGGTCGGTAATGGTGTTGGTTTGGATTTATTCCACACGCAGAACTGCAGGAGCCAAATGGCGCGGATTAGGATCATTAGCAATTGGCCTGCTTGCGGGTATTGCCTTCGGCTTTAGTTTAAAAGCGCTGTTCCTGTGCTGTGCAATTGGCATCGGAACACTGATTGTAGGCTTAAAGCAACGGTCGCATTTTTGTAGTATTCTAGGGTATATTTTCGGCGGCTTACTCGGCCTAATGGTTTGGCTTGTTCCGCTGGCACAAACAAACCGCCTCGCAACCTTTCAGGCGTTGTTTATTGAAAAAAACATCAATAGAACCCCACCGCCATTTTTCCAAGGGGTTCAGAAATTCTTTGATTGGTCCAACATGAATGCTTTGCTGGTTTTTCTGCTGATGTTAATATTGTTGTGCAGTGCAGTTCGGTTTTACAGGCGCGGGGAAACTAGGATTTTGGGGGTTGGCTCAATGGCATTTCTGTTACTTTACGCGTATTGTTTTGTGCTGCCAACATTTCATGCGCAAAGCCTTCTTACACTTGCGGTTCCGTTGGCATTAGTTTCACCTAAACTGTTTTTGAAGCTGAATGCCTTTGTGCGCCTAAAAATCCAAAAGCCCGTGGTGATTTCGCTTCTACCCGTTTCAACATTGTTGTTGATTGTTGCCTCCGGCATTTTCACCAAGGATTTGTTTCGCCTAAATATGCCCGAACAAGTTGCATGGCAAAACGCCCGCCGGGACGCAATTCCCTTGGATGAACCTGTGTTTGATGGTTACGGGCACCCAATGACTCACAATCACCCGTTGTACTATACCTCTTGGGTTGAAACACTTCGTCAAAGCCAAACGGAGGGAACACTTCCTCAGAATCTCAGCGAGGAATTACAACGCCATAAGATTCGCTGGGTAATCCGCGATAAAAGGGTTCAAGATCTTGATGAATCATTCAACAATTGGCTTAGAGCGAATTATACCCCCACACCGCTTGAAGAACTAATGCAACTGAGTACGGACGCTGTTTCGTTTGATTAAATTCTTCGGCTGCTTCTAGGCTTTTCGCTGTGAAACCAAAAGTTCAGCGAGCAAGCCAATACCGCCCACCAAGGTTCCCACACAAATTAAAATTATATCGGATTCTTGTAGCGTATGAGTAGGCCGAATGAAAACGTTATACAGCCCGTTCAATATGCCTAGAAGAATCATGATTCCCGCAATTGGCATGTAGACCCGCAAGGGGCGGAAGAATGTCATCATCCGCAGAATAGTCACAAAATACTTGCTGGAATCAACAATCGGGTGAAATTTTGAAACACCGATTCGCTTATAATACGGAGTTTTGACGTATTTCACCGGGTGCCCGTTAGCCAAATAGGCCAATGTCATGCTTGTAACACAGCTAAATCCATCTGGCATTACCCATAAATACTTCAGCATTACGTCGCGTTTAAAAGCTTTCAACCCGGTATTCAGATCAGGAATATGATGCCCGGCAATGAACATGGCAATATGGCGAAGAATCCACTTCGCGGGCGTTCTGAGCAGGGGCATAGTTCCTTTTTCAGAATCCCGAGCGCCGTTTACTTGATCATAATCAGGGAAATACTTCAGCATTTTGGGAATCGTTTTCGGCTCATAAGTGCCATCAGCATCAAGCATTACAATAATTTCACCCTTGGCGCCGATAATGCCGGAGCGCCTTGAGGCTCCAGACCCCTGATTTTGACGGTGGCGAATCAGGCGAACGTCTGCAATCCCCTCAACAATCTCCACGGTGCGGTCCGTTGAGCAATCATCTACCACAATCAGCTCGTATTGATAATCGGTAATTTGCTCCATAACGGCCCGAACATCGTTGATGACTTTTTCAACGGCAAGTTCTTCATTATAACACGGTAAAACGATTGAGACTAGGCCCAATTGGGAAGAGGAATATTGATGATTTGAGTACACAGATGCTGGCAATCCTTCGTAAAAAAGAACAACATATGAACACCGTAGACCCATGGTGGCAATAGCGTCTTGCTAGTGAGTGAATATTTCTATAAAGCCCTTAAATAAAACCTATACGTAATTTCTAGAATAAAGGGGAGGGGAACTCTTGCCATTTCCTAAAATGAAGAACAAGCTAGTTTACATTAACACTATTACAGAGCTGGTAATTTTTCATGGCTAATAAAAAGCAAACAAATCCTGAAGATCAAGCCCCTAAGACTTCCTCGGACTCAAAAGCAGCACCGCGCAGCAAAAAAAAGGCTGATACACCTGCTTCACAAGCCGTTGATTCAGGATCAAAGACGCCGTCTGCAACCGCCAAACCGAAAGCCAGCGTCAAAAGTAATGTTTCCAAAATATCTGCTATGAAAACCTCTGCAACAAAGGCAACACCAAAAGCAGCCGATTTAGATAAACCAAAATCCCCTGCAAAAAAGCGCACCTCAACAAAAGCTGCAGCAAAAGAAACTACAGCACCCGTTGAAACTACACCAGCCGCGAAGAAAAGCACGGAACCCAAGTCAATTGAAGCGAAGCCAGCCGGTGGTGCAAAAAAATCTCGAGCAGCTGCAGCACAAGCCCTTGAGATTGAGGATTTACTGGAAGTAATCCCAAGTAGAACTTCCCAAAATAAAGCTGATTACCCTCAGCAAAATGAAGGTAAAATCACCCACGAAACTCCGTCTTCCCGTACGCCTATCAACGGAATCAGTATTTACCGCCAAGCGCGCGATTCCCGCTCGCCAATAAAATACAATGTACCCAAGGAAGTGTACTATTTAGATTCCGAATCAACTCTACTAGAATTTTATGGGATTACGAAAGTTCAAGCATTCATCAAAGATACAGAATGGATGTTTGTTTACTGGGATTTTTCTGAGGAAGATTTGCAACGCTTCCCGTTCTCTGATCCTTCCTACAAGTTTGTTCTGCGCTTACTTGCTGTTGAGCCTAATAACAGAGCCGAAGTTGTGGATGAGATTGCTATTTCACAAGTCACAACCAGCTGGTACGTTCACATTCCTCGGCCTGGAGCGAGCTACAAAATCCAGATTGGCCTAAAGAGTACAAAAGGGGAATTCCTGATGATTACAACATCAAACGTTGTTAATACACCCTCCCTTGAGTTGGTGACTGATCCGAACGTGCAGCAAAACGAGTATGAACTAGAATCCTACCGCCAACTGCTGAAAATGTCCGGAGCCGGTGAACTTGCCGAGCACCTAAGCAGTAGTTCCTTTTCAGGGGATTTAGTGGCGCGCCTTAGCCTTGCTCCTTCATCCTTCAGTGGTTCGGTTTTCAGCGGATCGTTGAGCAGCGGTTCGTTTGCCTCCGAAACACTTTCAGCGCGCACGAAAGCGGTTTTAGACGGCAAAGAACGCAAGTTTTGGTTGGTAATAGATGCGGAAGTAATTGTTTACGGTGCAACGGAACCCGATGCAAACGTCAGCTTTATGGGCAAACCGATTCGTCTAAACCCAGACGGTACGTTTGGCGTTAGAATGGCATTGCCTGACGGTAAAATTGAGTTCCCCGTAATTGCAACCAGTGCTGATGGTGAAGAAACAAAAACCGTTCGCCCCGTGGTTTCACGCAATACTGAGCCCAATTAAAGCCCGGAAAATTAGGTCAGTCTCTTTGCTTGCAGTCCGGTGTATCACGGGATAATCAATAATCCCCAAGATATTTGATTCAACCCGAACTGCTGAATAAATGACCACTTTAGAACCTGATCACTCATCGATCCACTCAGAACCAATCGACCAATCAGCTGATGCTCAGGGTAAAAAGCCAATTCCGCCGGCTGTGATCAAGCGCCTTTCCCTCTATTCGCGGGTATTGCAAACCTTAGATCGTGATAAAGTAGAAAAAGTAAGCTCAACGGATCTTGCACGACTGCTGGAGATTAACTCCTCCCAAGTTCGGAAAGATTTAGCCCATTTTGGGCAGTTTGGCGTTCCTGGCTTTGGTTACCCGGTAAAAGAACTTCGCCAAAACCTAAAATCAATCCTTGGTACCGATAAAGAAGTGGGCGTTGCTTTGGTGGGTGTTGGGCATTTAGGAACGGCGCTTCTCTCTTACGGCGGTTTTGCCCTTCAAGGCTTTAGAATTCTGTGCGCGTTTGACTTAGTTGTGGAGCATGAAACCATTGGGCCGGATGAGGTTCGTGTATATTCCTTAGAAGAACTGGAACTTAGAATTAGGCAACTTCAACTGAATTTTGCGATTCTTACGGTTCCCACCCATGCGGCTCAAGAAATGACTGATCGGTTGGTGAACGCTGGAATCACTGCAATCATGAACTTTGTTCCTACTCGGTTGCGCGTACCCGATCATGTTAAGGTTCACTATGTAGATTTAGCGCTTGAAATGGAAACATTGAGTTATTATCTGCAGTAAAGCGTGCTGTTGCTAATTTAGGATTTATCCCGGTGCATTTGCTTTAGAGCTTGCTCGTAACGCTTTGTAAAACGCTGTTTTTCGCGGGGAATGTTTGCGTTCCTCTCTTCCATTGCCTTGAAATACAAATGCCAAAACGGGAGATTTTGCCGAAATCGGCGCGGGTAGGTGCTCGGCTGAGTAGACTCACCAGCTCCCCACCACTGGTACAAAAGCCAGGAATTCAAAAACCGATTCTCAAAATCCCGACTAACCAAACGCTTCATTCTGGCAATAATCAACGCTGCCGGAATTGCTGCAACATACCATGTAAAATAACTGCCGAAAAGCCCCTCTTCCCCAAAATCAGAGGAACCGACCATTGTAGCAATCATTTGAGGAAAAAAGAAAATCAGAAACAAAATCACTGCAGTAATAAAACTACCAATAGATGAAAGCAATAGTACAATGAGATTGATGATGATGAAGTTTTGAATGCCGACGTTTATTAATTTTAGCTTCGGCAAAGCATGCTGAGAAAACATCCAATGGGCAAGGTGGGCTGATTCATAATGAAAATACGCAAAAACAAACGGCCCAGTAATATAGGCGACAATAAACAAAGCAAAGTAATATGATTTTAGCCCATTGGGTATTTGCTGGCTGGTTACTAAATCGGTTATTGAAGCTAACAACGGAAAGCCTGAGAGCACCTCCATAAACGCAAAGATAATGCACACAACCAACCACCAGCGTAAGGCTCCAATTACCATGGAACGGCCAACAACTCCTGGCATAAGGGGCGCAAGGCTTAGTTCCTCAATCCTTGAGCTCCCTTTCCGCCATCGACGGCAAGAATCTAATCCTGATAATGCTGCAAAGATAAATATTATATAATCAAATAAGAATATTCTAAATAACATTCCCCCAAAATTTATGTTGGAAAAAGTATTCCCATCATAAAGTAGCATAGCATTATATAATAAAATTAAGTGTAATAACAAAAAACTAATCAGAGCAACAATTGGGATTGTTTTTACGGAAAGTGTTCGCCCATCAGCAATTTTTGCAATGCGAAGTAAATCGCCTTCTTCTCCAAACCCTGCGCGAATTCCCAAAAAATAATCTTCCCACCGTTTAATCAACCGTCCAACTTTGGCCCTATCACTCGGTAAATTCTGTTCAGGATTCATGATGCCAAGCAACCAACGTTAGGAAAAATCATAGGGATCAATATCAACCAAGCACCGCGTACTATTCAATAATTCCGTTGAAGCATGATCCAAAGCAATCCGGATTATTTTTCCGAAGGGAGTATTTTTAGGGCCCCGGAGCATAATTCGGTAGCGGTAACGACCCTCAGCCCGTGCTATAGGGGGTACATTTGGCCCAAATACTTTGATTGAATCCGCATAACTCACAGCAAAATTGGGCACGATTTTTCGCAAATGAAACCCCAAGGCCCTTGCAGCTGAATAGGCTTTTTCACGGTCTGGATCACTTGTTGTAATCAACGCAAGGCCAGCAAACGGCGGGAATTGAAGCTTCTCACGGTTTCGAAGTTCCCACTCATAAAAACTCTCCGGGTCATGATTTTGGGCCGAGCGAATTGATTGATGCCGTGGCAGGTACGTTTGAAACAACACAACGCCCGCTTTCTCTCGCCCCGAGCGCCCTGCAACCTGAGTCAGCAGTTGAAATACACGCTCCGCTGCTCGGAAGTCCGGTTGGTACAACCCAACGTCTGCCAGAATGACCCCCACCAACGTTACATTCTCCAAATGTAATCCTTTGGCAATCATCTGGGTTCCAAGAATAATGGGAACTTTCTCCTCTGCCATACGCTGCCAAGCCTCAATAAATTGCGTTCGGCTTGAAACGGAATCTTGATCTACCCGCATAATATTTTTTTCGTCGAACAATTCCAGCAGTTTTTCCTCAACTCGTTGGGTTCCTAAGCCAACCCGAGCCAGTTTTTCGCTGTGGCAATCGGGGCATTTTTGGGGCAAAGGGTGCTTGCCGCCGCAAAAATGACACTTCAATATTTCGTCCGTTGATTCTTCATCTGGGGCAAAAAGATCGTTTTCAACCTCAGGCTTGCCCTTTCTTTTTCGGTGAACGGTAAGCGTAACATCGTCGTCTGGGCAGCGGCCCACCCAGTTACACGATGGGCAGAAAAGAAAATTTGTCCACCCACGGCGGTTCAGAAACAACAAACTTTGCTCACCCTTGTTGTAACGGAACTTCATTTCGCTCAACAAACGATCGGTCAATAAAATCACTTTTCCCGTTTCGCGGATTTCCTCCCCGAGATCAATCACCTCCACCGGCGATAAAGGCTGATTGGTTGCCCGCTCCCTAAGTCTTAAAAGCGTGTACTTCCCCTGCATGGCATTGTGCCAAGATTCCAGCGAGGGAGTTGCACTCCCCAAAACGACGGGAATGCTGAGTTGTTTTGCCCGAAACACGGCTAAATCTCGGGCGTTGTAACGGGGTGATTCATTCTGCTTATACGTACTTTCATGCTCTTCATCCACAATAATAATTTGGCAATCTGGTAAATCGCTGAATAAGGCAGAACGAGCCCCAAGCACAATCTTCATCGTTCCTGCTTGGAGTTGATGATACAAATCCAGCTTCTGAAGCCGCGTCATTTGGCTGTGAAATAACCCCACACAAGGGCCAAAACGCTCTTCAAAGCGCGCCAACGTTTGCGGCGTTAAACTAATTTCCGGAACTAAGCACAACGCGGTTCCGCCAAGGCGAAGCGCATCGCGCATCAGATGCAGGTAAACTTCGGTCTTACCCGAACCCGTTACGCCGTATAAAAGCGTCGCTTGAAAATGGTGTTCAACCAGCGCCGGCGAAATTTGCTGGTAGGCAACACCCTGCTCTGGATTTAGTGGCAGAAAACGCTCGTCAAAAATTACAGCCGGCGCGCGAAGTTTTTTAGCAACCCCTTCTAAATCAACCAACCTCAGCACGCCTTTTAGCGTTAATTGGTTGATGATAGAAGCGCTTACACCCGCCAACCGTGCAAGTTCAGCAATGCAGTAAGGTTGGTTGAGCGCCAAATTCTTAAGGGCAATTGCCCCTTGGCGTTGCTTGGGCGTTAAACCAACCGCCGCGTTAACTTCAAGATCATCTGCAAGCTCAAAACGCTTTTCTTGGCGCCCAACATCAGAAAAACCCACCATGGAAGCTGCAGCGGTCATTTCACCAAAGGAACAACAATAATACGCCGAGGCAAACGAACAGAGGCTAAGAATAGAATCTGAAAGCATATACTGCGGCGAAGCGATTTTGCTCACCACCTTAAAATTCACTTCTCCCGGTTGATCATCTTGGGAAACGGAATCCACCAACCCAACAGCATGTTTGCTTCTCCAGGGAACAACAACCAACATCCCGCGCGTAAGTTTCCCCTCGTACTGCGGGGGTACAATGTAAGTAAACGCCTGCTGAAGAGGATTTTTAAGAACAACGTGCGCGTATTGCAAAAAAAACATCCTTCGCAAGCATCAGCTTTTTGCCCCGCTCGTTATTCACCAAACAGATCCAGCTGAGATTTAATGAACCGATGCTGAACGGTTTTTTCTTCTGCGGCAAGCCTACAAACCTCTGCGGCTAATAATCGGCCTTCACCCTCATTTGTCCACTGCAACGGCTTTCCACCAACAGCTGCAAAATATTTGGCCGCCATGTTCCATTCAGTTGAATCAACTGCTGTAGGTTGAAGGAAATAGAAAGGAATTTGAAACCGTAAAAAATGCTTCACTGTGGAAAGTGTTCCACTTTTGATTCCGCAACAACCCACCAAACCTACATTGCACAAAGCAGCCAACGTTTCATTTCGCCTCAACGGCATGGAACGAAAATCTTGATCCGACTCATCAAACTGCGAAAGAAATAACAACCGACTTTCCACATTTTCAGACTGCAACAACGCCGCAAATCGGCGGGAAGAAAACGCTGAATCTAGGGAAATCGGCAGAACAATACAAGTGGCACCGCCGGGGGAATCAAGTGCTCCTTCGTGAGCGGCCAAATCAGTACCTAATGCTCCCCCACTTACAATCAGCGATTCGGAATCCTCGCAAATCCACTGCGTGAATTCTCTTATTTGTGCACAACTACTTTTGGGGGCCGATCTACTTCCCGTTACACCAATACACACAGGCCGCTGGCAAACGCCGCGGGCGCCTGCTCCGTTCAGTTGAGAAATCGGACCAATTCGTGCCCATAATAAGGCGGGGAGTTCCGCCGAAGCTTGCGTAACGGTTCGGAAACTAAATTGGGCTTGGTTAATCATGAAAAGAAAAGCCGGATTCAAACAAGAATCCGGCGAGAGTCACTTTCAGCTAAATTACATCAAACGATAACACTCAACTCAGCGAATGATGCTATCATGATTTGGATGTTGAAAGAATTTCCGTAAGCTTTACATCGCGAAGAAATAGCGTTGTGGCCTTTTGTTCCTCGGTTGATGCACCTTCTGATTCAAATACAATTTGTAATTCCGCATCAGAATCAAAGGACTCTGGTGTGGAGAAGTATATTTGGTAAGGTTTACCGCTGATTGAAGTCGGTGAACCAACAAAACCAGCTTCGGCACAATTCACCGCCAAGCTTTTCAACACGCGCCCTTTGGAATCAATTGCCTTCAATTTAAAGTTAGGAATGGCTTCGGGGTCTGGGTTGAACATAGGCTCGGTGGCCGTGCCGATATTTTTGAAAAAATTGATGTTGCCCGTGCGCTCGCCGACCAGCAAATCCGGCAGGCCGTCCCGGTCCAAATCGACGATGCAGGGCACGGACACGCTGCCGATGTCTATGCCCATATAGTCGTACTGCCAAGGGCCAAAGACCATAGGGTTGCCGGGGCCGGCGATGTTCTCGGCGTAGAACAGCCGCCC
>DAIOTT010000038.1:0-23574 GCA_036751885.1 Candidatus Sumerlaeota bacterium | reverse complement strand
TCAAGATCGTACGTCACTGTTTTGGCAGAGATTGTTTCCTCTAGGCCTTTCACGATTAGGTTCGCGGCATCGTTCCAGCCAAGGTGTTCAAGCATCATCACGGCGGAAAGGATAATGGAACCGGGGTTAATCATGTCTTTGCCGGCGTATTTAGGGGCTGTGCCGTGGGTTGCTTCAAACACGGCGTAGGGCTTGCCAATGTTTGCGCCGGGAGCAAGTCCAAGCCCGCCCACTTGTGCGGCACAGGCATCGGAAAGGTAATCGCCGTTCAAGTTCATGGTGGCAATCACGCTGTACTCTGAGGGGCGAAGTAACAGCTGCTGGAACATGGCGTCGCAGATAACATCATCCACCAAAATTTTGCCTTCAGGTGTTTCACCACCGTGGTTGTCTTTCACTTCTTGCCAAGTAACAATGTGCTCGCGGAATTCTTCGCGGGCAACTTCATAGCCCCACTCGGCAAAGGCGCCTTCCGTGAACTTCATGATGTTGCCTTTGTGCACTAAGGTTACGCGAGGGCGTTTTTGATCGATTGCGTATTGAATCGCCATGCGTACCAAACGCTTGGAGCCTTGAATGGAAATGGGCTTAATGCCTAGGCCTGAGTCCTCGTTGATGTCCACGTTGTACTCGGACTTCAAGAAGTCGAGTAGCTTATGGGCTTCCGTTGATCCTTCTTTGAACTCAATTCCTTTGTAAATATCTTCGGTGTTTTCGCGGAAAATTACGACGTCCAAATCTTGGGGGCGGGTAACGGGGGCGGGAACGCCAGTGAACCAGCGAACGGGGCGAACGCAGGCGTATAGGTCAAGAATTTGGCGCAACGCTACGTTGATGCTTCGGATGCCGCCGCCCACGGGTGTGGAAAGGGGCCCTTTGATTGCCACCAAGTATTCCTTGATCGCCGTCAAAGTATCTTCGGGCAACCACTCGTCGTACTTGGCTTTTGCGGCGTCGCCGGCGTACACATCAAACCAAACAATTTTCTTGGTTCCGCCGAAGGCTTTTTCAACCGCTGCATTAACAACGCGCTCCATTGCTTGGGAAATATCAGGCCCAATGCCGTCCCCAATAATGCGTGGAATAATGGGGTTATTGGGAACATTCAGCGAGCCGTCAGCATTCGCTGTAATTTTGTCGCCCTGAGCAGGAGGAGTAAGTTTGTCGTACGTTGCCATTTAGGGAAGCATCCTTGAGAAATGAATTATTGTGATCATGCATTCCGTTGCCAACAGTGCAACGGATGGCCAGTAAAGGCGTCGGTTGAAAAGTGGTCAAGGACTAAGAGGCTTGTGATTTACAGGCTTTGCTACTGAACAACGATTGGGTAGTTAATATCAGTACATGAAGGAGGGTTTTAGCGTTAGGCTTGCAAAAAAATTCAGCGTATCCTTTGCCGGGGCTGGGCCGTCGGGCCCTTCAATGCCGAAGGGTTCGTTTAGCGGCATACTCCAAGAGGCTGTTGCAAGTAAGCGGGTGTTCGCCTGTAAATCATCCGCCGGGCCAACTAGTATGGGCGTAAGCTCTACCAATACCGTAACGGGGAGCTCGGTTCCCACTAGCGAAAGAGTGCCAGTTGCCTGCGTTTGCAGTGCTTCACCGTACTTCAATGGTTTATCCGTTCCCAAGCTTGTAAGATTAAAGGAAGAGGTTGCGAACTTGGAAATTCCTATGACGGAGTAATGAACATGGAAGTCTAAGTCAGATTCGCCCATGGAAATGGATTTGGTTTCAACCTCGGCAAAGCCTGCCGCGTTTTGCAACCCGCCCGTAGTGTTTAGGCTTGCAAGCTTAGGTTTCACCACGCCTTGGTAACGATCCAGCGGGGCGGGAAAGGCGAACTGAATGAGCTGGTCAGCCTCAGAGTCAAGCTCCCAAACGCCGTTTGAAACATCCTGCGTCAGGCTGGCTAAGTCCACCGTTCCGCCAGGATTTTCCGGCAGCGCAAGGCCAAGGGAATCCCACGTGGTGGTGGCGGTGTTGGCAGCAACAGGTTGAAATCCGTCCCCAATGGTACTGCTGGTTTGAACGTTCCGCAAATCCTCATACAGCTGAGCTGCAGCCTGTTCAAACGCCCCAGCAAGATCCTCCACTGTGCCGACCGTGGGGTTGCCGCGGTAATCTGCTACTGGTACGTGGCAGTTGAAGAGGGAGAACAACGCCGTGCTGATGTACACGCTGCCATCTTCCGCGATGTAGGGGTAAAAATCCAGGTAGAAAACACGGTCGGTACGGTTTAGCGCAACAGTCTCAGTTAAGTTCATCTTCGTTAAACCGGCGACAATACCCTGTGCTGCTTGTTGATTGAAGCCTGCCAATTCTTCGGCGGTAAAACCTGCGCCGGTAAAGGGGGTGATCTTAATGTTGCCGGTGATGATTGTATTGCCATCTTGTTCTACAAAGGCGTTTTCGTACGTTAGTTTTTCCGAGCCTTGAGGGATGGAACGGCTCGTCATCACGAAATGCTTGATCTTGCCGAGGTCGGTATTACGACCTTGAAAGATGGAACGACCGCGCCCGTTTTGAAACACAATTGCCGGAAGGCTTGTAACCTCTGGCGGCAGGGGAAAAGCTTGATCCACCAAGTGAAAATCAGTGCCAAGGTCTTGGGCAAGCGCGGGAAGTTTGCTGAGCGTGTCGCGGCGAAATACATTCATTGCAGGGGAATCGCTTTGAGGGGCAAAAACAACCAGCCCTTCAAAAGCCTGGGTCTCTTGGGAGAATAAGGATGAAGCCGGCAGCACCAAGGTTGCGGCAAGCAATAAACTAAGTGGGGAGAATTGATTGTTTTTTTTGCGTACCATGGAAGGAGATCTCCAATATTTGTGATAACAAATATAAGGCAAAATCGAGGCCCATTTTTTCAAATTGATGCGATCTGATAAAAATTACTTGGGCTTATTTTGTTTATCCCTAAGTTCTTTGAAAAAACCTGTTAGCGGATACAAGGAGTCGATCAAATCATGCACGCGTTTTTGCCGAGTGGAACTCAATTTAGCGGAGGCAATTTGGTAAGCCAATCCGCGGCGTTTGCCGGGCGTTAGTTTTTCCCATTCAGCCTTTGCCCGTGCGTCTGCGTTCAAGGCTTCCTCCAACTCAAACGGCAAATCTACCGTTGTGGGATCTTCCGTGGTGAAAAGAACATTTAGCTCTTCGCCTAGATTGATGCCAAGTTGCTTGAGCCGTTTTTTTGAGAGCAGGATATAATGCTGATTTGCTCCAGAAGGTTGCAGCGCGCATTTGAATGTTTCACCTTTGATTGTGGCAACGGCTCGAATCCGTGCGGAGCCGTACCCATTCGCCGCTTGTGCGTAAACATCTTCGGGGACAAAAATTACCGTGTACCCGTAATCATCAAACAAGATCCTTGTGACTTTCCCTGTGAATTTGAACTGCTTCGGCATAACGAACGCCTTTTTTTTGAATTCCGAACGCCCTAAAATCTTAGTGGGTTGCCATCAAACATCCAGTGAATCTTCTCATCCCGCATAAAAAAATGCGGTGTTTTGCAAACGATAATGCACCTTAGGAATCGTAGCCGTTTGGTTTTTGCACGTGCCAAGCCCAAGCATCTTCCACAATGGTTTTTAGGTGGGGCCGTTTGGGTTCCCAACCAAGGAGTTCTCGGGCTTTCGTGGCATTGGCAATCAAGCGGGAAGGATCGCCCTCGCGGCGGGGAGCTTCTTTTGCGGGGATTTCCTTACCCGTCACTGTGCGGCAAGTTTCAATCACTTCGCGAACGCTGAAGCCCAAGCCGTTGCCCAGGTTACAGATGATTGATTTGTCCTCGCGAGCAAGATAATCCAAGGCAAGCAGATGGGCTTCTGCTAAATCCGCAACGTGGATGTAATCCCGCACGCAGGTGCCGTCTGGCGTGGGGTAATTGGTGCCAAACACGGAGATTGCATCCCGCTGCCCCAAGGCAACTTGCAGAATCAGGGGAATCAAATGGCTTTCTGGTTTGTGATCCTCGCCCCGTTCCGGCACGGCGCCGCAGGCGTTAAAGTAGCGCAGCGCTGCAAAGCGAAGCCCGTACGCGGCGTCGTAAGTTTCCATAATCTGTTCAACAAAACGCTTACTCATGCCGTAGGGGTTTGTTGGCTTAGTGGGGTGTGCTTCCGTAAGGGGAATAAATTCTGGTTCGCCGTAGGTTGCCGCGGTGGAGGAAAAAACGATGTGGCGTACGCCGGCGGTTTTCATGGCGGCGAGGAGTGACATGCTTCCGCCAACATTATTTTCAATGTACTTTGCAGGGTTTTGTACGGATTCGCCGACAAGTGAATAGGCGGCAAAATGCACAACAGCGGTTACATTTTCCGCGAGCATCATTTTTTGCAGGGCTTCGGTATCGCACAAGTTGAACGAGTAGAACGGCAAATTCGCCGGAACCGCCGCAGCATGACCCGTTGTTAGGTTGTCTACCACAACCACGCGTTTACCGCGCGCGAGTAAAGCTTTCACGGTTACGCTGCCAATATACCCCGCACCACCTGTCACTAAAATCGTCATTGTAGCACCCTTATCGTTGAAAGTTTCTGCCTTCATGTCATGGGCAAGAAGGCAGAACAAGGCTTAATTTAGGGTGTTTTTTTGTATGGTTGGGTGAATATTTGCCGTAAATTTAGTTTTGAAAGGGTAAAGAAGGGGAAACTTTATTGATTTTAAGAGAGTTGATTATATTGTATTTAGTCATTTTTTTGCGAGAAAGCTTTATCTGATGATGGAAGATGCTTGACTCCGGAGGTCAAAATCCTCAATATTTCTTTCAGATTGTGACCGTTTCTTGCTAATGAATGCATGGAGCCTGTCACCATCTGTAAAAATTCTTTACGGAGGTGAATAACTTGGCACTCAACCTTTCACAAGTCATGAGACAAACCCAACGGTTAATCATGACCCCCCAAATGCAGCAGTCTATTCAGCTCCTCCAGCTGAATTCAATCGAACTTGAGCAGATGATACAAGAAGAAATGCTTGAGAATCCGTTTCTTGAGCTTTCAGACGACGAAGAAAATCTGCGGTCAAAAGTCGATGAGTCTGGCCAAGATGAGCAAGCCTTAGAGGTTGCGGACTCTGGTCTTTCGGACCAAGAAAAAGAAAAAGTTAAAAACACTGAGGAATCCGCCGACGCCGATTACACTGGCCCGGATGAGCAGTTCTCTGACCTCGATCCCAATGTTGATCGCATGGAGGTTACTTCCTCTGCAGATGACTTTGAGCACTTTGAGCAGTCCGATGTGGACTGGAATAACGAGTACTACGACTCCGATACTTCCGCCTACGCCAGCACTCACGAGGACGTAGAAGAGAACGATTTCACCACCTATACTTCCATTGCGATGAACCTTACGGATTCCTTGATGCGCCAATTACGCCTTAGCATCTTGGAAGGTGAGGAACTGGAAATCGGGGAGTTTATCGTTGGGAACTTGAACAACGACGGCTTTGTTGAGTGTGGTCTTGATAACCAGTGCCTGATGCTTGGGTACCCGCCAGATTTAATCTCCATCAAGGGGAGCATAAAATCTGATGATCGCCTCCGGATCATTCTTGAGAAACTTCAGGGTGAAGGTAACCGCGAGCACATCAACCAACTCAAACGCAAACAACTTGTGGCCTCCATTGTGGGTGAACTCCTGAAGATAACGGCTGACGAAGCAATGGCGATGTCTCGCAACGAGTGGATGCGCCTGCTGATTGCCCGCCGATTGCGGATGAGTGCCGATGAAGTGATGGAAATTACGAAAGAAGAATTAGTGCTGAAAACCATTGCCTCGCGGTTGAAAACTGACGAGCAAACCGTGTTCGATGTTCTTGAAGTGATTCACGACTTTGAACCCACGGGTGTTGGGGCCAGAAATTTATCAGAGTGCTTACGGCTTCAGTGCGAAGAAAAAGAGATTCGCAATAAGTTGTTGTACATTATTTTGGACGACCACCTTGAGGATCTTCAGCAAAAGCGCTTCCGTGAAATTGCTCGCGCCCTTGAGGTAAACGAATCCCAAGTGCAGGAAGTTTTCCACATCATCTCCCGGCTGGATCCGCGCCCGGGTCAATCCACCAGCACCGATACACCCCGCTATATTACGCCAGATGTTTACGTGAAAAAAGTAGAAGGCAAGTATATGTACTTTTTGAACGAAGGGGACGCGGGCAATTTACGGGTAGCGGCCAACTACCAAGAAATGGTGGAAAAACGGCAAAAGGGCCAACGGCTTCCGCGCGGCGCTAAAAAGCAAGCGCTGGAAATGGCTGCCGCGGCTGCCGCTGCTGAAGAGAAAAAGGCCAACAGCACCCACAACGGAACAGCCCCCGCCGAAGCGTTGGACGATGACAATTCAATCGCCTCGCCGGCAGTGCCTTACAACAGCGAATTCCCCTTGGATGAACATAAAGTATACGCACACGAGAAATACAAAAACGCCGTATGGCTAATCAAAAATATTGAGAAACGTAAATCCACCGTGTTGCGTGTCACTGAAGCAATCATGAATTACCAGAACGACTTCTTGGATAAAGGCATTGAGTATTTGCACCCGCTTACGCTGCGTAACATTGCTGAAGTTGTTGGTATGCACGAGTCAACAATTGCCCGTGTCACTACCGGTAAATACGTGGAAACACCCCGGGGAATCTTTCAACTGAAATACTTCTTCAGCAGCGGGTTAGAAACAGACTCAGGCGACGATGCCTCCAGCCGATCAATCAAAGAAATGATCACTCAAATGATTGACGGCGAAAATGAGAAGAAGCCCTTGAGCGATCAAAAAATTGCCGATATGTTGAAGATTAAAGGCATTCAAATCGCCCGGCGTACCGTTGCCAAGTACCGCGAGCAACTCAAAATACTGCCCGCGAAACTCCGGAAATCAGTCGCCAAAAAAGTCAAATAAACACCCAACAATTCAACAGACTAAAAAAGTCAATTGCCTGCGAATGAATAATCATCCGCAGGCAATTTTTTGGTGTTTTGGTGTTTTGCTTTTTTGTGTGACAGAGTGGTAGAAATAATCAGATCATGTTTTCTTTGATGACGGACAGCCGCAGGATTTCATCTGGCCCGTTGATCAACAGGTAGATGGAACCATCAGGCCCGGTGACAACATCGCGGATGCGCCCGCGATCACGTATAATGACTTCTTCGTGTATCACACGCTCATTTTGAATTTGTACCAACCGCAACGTTTGGTTTGCCAAGGAACTTACCAACAAATGGTTTTGCCAAAAGGGGAACTGGTTTCCTTCGTAAAAATCAATGCCACAAACGGCAATGCTTGGGCGCCAATACCAAATGGGTTGTTCAATGCCGGGGCGCACACGCTCCTTTGTAATTACCCTGCCGTTGTAATTTATGCCGTAGGTAATTTCTGGCCAACCGTAGTTCAAGCTAGGCTGAATTAGGTTCAACTCATCTCCACCTCTTGGGCCGTGCTCTGATTCCCACAAGTCCCCTGTAACGGGGTGGAAGGCAAGTCCCTGTGGGTTGCGTTGACCAAAACTCCAAACGGATTTCACCGCCCCTGGAACGGCAACAAAAGGGTTGTCCTCCGGTATGGCGCCCTCGGGAGTAATGCGGTGAATTTTACCGGCGGGGTCATTCAGTTTTTGCGCGCGGTTCTGTGAGCCTCTGTCCCCAATGGGGAAGTATAGCATACCATCGGGCCCAAAGACCAAGCGAACGCCGTAGTGGTGTCGGGCGGAAGTATAGGCTGAAGCATCAGCCTGCCAGATTGTTTCTTGATTCGTCCATTCGCCTTGGGCTAATTTTCCCCGAACAACGCGTGTCATGGCAAGGCTTGGGTCTTGGGGTAAGTTATGGCTGTAGGCCAGGTAAATCCAGCCATTATCCGCGTAGTTGGGGTGCACTGCAACTGCCAGCATTCCCCCCTGCCCGGCGGAATTAGAGTCAGGAATGTTCTTCAGCTTTGGGCTTAGGGTAGGCTTATTCAAGATGTTGGAAATCACGCGAACGCCCCCCGTTTTTTCCGTTACAATCGCCGTATTTGCATCCATAAAAGCAAGTCCCCACGGGGAATCAACGCCCTTTATCCACCGTTCAACGCCGATTTCGTAATCTAATGTTTGTACTTTGTCGCCTTGAAATCCTTCCCTAGCCGAAGCAGGATTTTCCGGGATCGTTTTGGATTCAATTAAATCTACCAATTGGTTCATCTGTGCCTGCGTTAAGGTTTCACCGTAGGCAGGCATTCCAAGATCAGGGATGCCTTTGCTGATGCTGGTATAAATGGCCTCGCGGGTGGAGCCGTGTTTCCACTCTGCATCAATCAGGCTTCCGCCGCTGCCGCCCTCCATGGCCCGCCCGTGGCAGCCCATGCAGTATTGTTCATAGGTGGCGTAGGCGGCAATTTTGGCATCAATAACCGCTGCCGGCTGTGCGGTTGCGCTTTCAGAATTACAGGCTAAAATGCAACTAAATGCAGCCCCCGCAAAAAGTTTGTTCATCAGCCTGATTGAAGCAGCTTGTTGCAATTTAGTCATTTTATACACCATGGATACACCTTGAAACGTTTAGAAAATTATTGAATTAACTATGCAAAAGTTTGCAATCAACAGGCAAGCCGCTTTTCCAAGATTCCAATCTGAAAAGCGCTACAGGTCCCTCAGGCGTTTGCTTGATGAGCGGGAAATTTATGCCGCTTCCGTTGACCTTATTGACGTGATGCTTGAAGGCAAATTTATCATCTATACAACAATATATTGGAGTGATGCATGCCAAAGTTCCTTAATACATCAGCGACAACGTACCATTTGGAGGAAATGATTAAATAATCAAACGAACGGCTTATTTTGATTAGTCCGTTCCTGAGATTTAACGATCGAATTCGAGAGTTGCTGGAAGATAAAAACAGACTCAAAATAGATGTTCGTGTTATCTACGGGAAAAGCGAACTCTAACCTGAGGAGATTTCTTGGCTAAAGTCGTTAGAATTTCTGCGTATTAGTTTTTGTAAAAACCTTCACGCTAAATGTTATCTTAGCGAAAAGTCCATCATCATTACCTCCATGAATCTATATGAGTTTTCTCATGTAAATAATAATGAAATGGGGATTTATATTGAACGTGATAAAGATTCACAACTCTACATGGAGGCCTACCAAGAGGCTCAACGGTTGATTTGTGTGAGCGAGGAGATCAAAATTTCCGTGGAAACTATTGCCCCAACGCACGCCAATGATGATAAGTTAGAAGATTTAAACGCTGCTAAAGATGATGCTGGCAAACTACTTTCCACCACTCAGCTCAGTAAACAACTTTCAATTGCTTCAAAAAACTTATTTCAATTGTTGCAAGAGAAAGGGTTGATTGAGCGTAAGGAAGATTCGTGGAGTTTGACCGCGAAAGGGATTGAAGTGGGCGGGGAGGTGCGTAAAAGTAAACAATACGTCGATTACATCGTATGGCCCTCGAACCTGACAATATAATGATAATAAGTCAACTTCAAGGGCTGAATCGTAAAGAGTGAAGCTTACAGCTTTGTAGGGTTGGGTGCGTCGCCGTAGACGGCTTTCGGATCAAATACTTTTTCTGTTTCGTGGTAAACCAGTACCTGAGATTCCTTCGCTTTTTCGCCCACAGGGACTTCGCGGTAGAAGCAAGAGCGGTAACCCACGTGGCAGCTAGCGCCGCCCTGCACATCCACCCGAAGCCAAATGGCATCCTGATCGTCATCAATGCGCATTTCTTTTACTTTTTGCACCAGGCCGCTGGTGGCCCCTTTGTGCCAAAGCACTTGGCGGCTGCGGCTCCAGTAAACGGCTTCTCCAAGTTCAATGGTTTTTCGCAGGGATTCCTCGTTCATGTAGCCCAACATCAGTACTTCGCCGGTTTCGTAATCAGCGGTAATGCAGGGAATTATGCCGTCTTTATCAAACTTTGGCGCAAGCTCATGACCCTCTTCCACCTGTTCAATGGATTTGCGTTCGTTGAAAACTACTTGAAAGGTGCTCATTGCGGGGGTTCTCCTAAAGGGATAAATTTCTGAAAGGCTTGAAACGCTGATCAAGGGCCCTGCTGCTGTCAACGGAGAAGGTTTGCCGCGTCGGTAAAAATCCGTTCAATTGCTTGCCATTGCGCCCCATTTTTGCACTGATACAACAGAAGAGTTAGAAACAACCTTTTAGCGAGCCTTTTCGATACAACTCGCAAAAATGCATATGGGAGCCCATTCTACCATGCCGATTTACGAGTATTACTGTCCGGAAAATGATTCCACCGTGGAGGTATTTCACTCCATTAAAGAACGCCTTTCCACTTGGGGCGAACTGTGTAAACATGCGGGGCTAAACGTAGGAACCCATAATCCCGATGCACCGGTGGAGCGCCTTGTGTACCCCGGTAATGTGAATACACCAAAGGGCAATTCTGACTTGAAGAACCTTGGCTTTACGAAATTAGTTAAGCGCGACGACGGCGTTTATGAAAACGTAACGGCTACGGGCTCCGAAAAACGCTACATGACCCGTGGCGACGCTTCATCAGTTCCTGATATTAAGAGTAAGATTTCCGACTAAGTGCCCGCTTATAATTTACGCCAAACAGCGTGGCGCACAGGCCCTTCAGCCAAACCATATTAAGCCTTCAACGCCTTTACGGGGTGTGCTAGTGTTCAGCCTGTTCCGAGGGTGAGAACTACTCTCGGAGAATTATTCTCGGCTTCTGCCGCCACCAGATCGCCCACCCCCCGCCCCGGGCGGGCCTTGTGGTTTCGCTGGCAAATTTATTTCGGGAATCACAATTTTAGGAAGTCCCTCGGGGAGCACAGGCTCTTGCCGTTGGTATTCCTCTAGGTTGTCCCCGTTTTGCTGCGGATTTAACTCAAAGGTAACTAAGTATTGAATCCCACCGTTGAAATTTGTTGTTGTCGTGCTTACACGATCAATTTCTGAAGCATCTTTAGGAAGCACGTTTAGCTCCTGCACTTCCGCCGGGTTTGATGCATCCGAGGAATCAATAATCGGGTTTTGCGGAACAATCGCGATTCTATAGTCGCCGGGAATCACGGTGTATCGCTGAGTCTCCGTTGCGCCGTAGGTTTCGTAGGCGTTCAAAATCAGCTGATCGCTGCGAGTGCCGCTCAGGTAAACGCGAATGGGCACACGGGAGGAATTATGAACCTGCAGTTGAGCCAAATTTTGATTTAGGGTTCCCACAACGCGGGGGGCTCGCAGTGGGGTGCTGGGTTCCAAGAATAACTCGGTCACATATTCATCAATCAGCAACTCCTGAGTTTTGACTTCTGGTTTCACCCAGCGATCTTTGAATTGAATGAAACCCAAGGCCATTTGGTTTGCGGCGAACAATTCTTCCCGCTGTTGAATGGTAACCCACTGCCCTTCAAACTCAACCAACCCTGCATCTTGCTTTTGCCTAAGGTCTGCTTCGGGGGCAGTCATCCAATCACCGTTGTACTCTACCAGGTTTAGCTCTTCGGGTTTTACAAACTCCCCTTTGTAGGGAACAAAGCCAGCAGCTAACAGGCGTTGCTCCTGCAAGGCGGGCGTTTCCACCAAGGTGAAGGTTAGCTTCTCATGGTTTTGTGAGTATAACTGCGCAACTTTAGGGAGGGGGCGGTAATAGCCCTCCTTTTCAACGGTAATCCAAACGGTGTCGGAGTAAGTTGCTGCATCGCTAAAGGGCGTTAGAACGGGCTCTTTGGGCTCGTTCAGGTTGGCGGAAAACGGGCTTGGGTTCCAAGTTCGAGGGGGCCAAGGGCGCCAATCTTCAACGCCGGATGGCGACCACATCACTTGAGCGCCGGCGGGCTCTGATGTTACGCTGAGCTTTGTTGCGCACCCGGTGATGATGCCCACTAGAAAGAAGCCCAATGCAACAAGGAGCAAAGGGCGTCTTTTGGGGAATTCTGTTGAAGTCGTGAGAATTGAATTAAAAGTCATCATCCGAGGCAGCTGGTTCCATGCTATGATTTTCATCTTCAGTAAGAATCCGCCCACAATTATCGCACAGAAGGAGATCCGTACCGAGGTGAATTTCAATGAGTCTGTTGGGGAGAAGAGCAAAATAGCAGCCAGTGCAACTCCCATGGCGAACGGCAACCACAGGGTTATCTGGCCAGCGACGCCGTGCGGCCTCATATATTTTCAAGTAAGTGGCATCGGCTTTCGCGAGAAACTTCACACGGTCCGTGGAAAGCAGTTCCAGTTCTTTTTTCTTTTGAGCGACAAGCTTGCGAATGCGATCACGCTCGGCAACGGCTCTCACCTTTACTTTTTCAAGGGTATCTTCGGCAGTAAGTAGTTCTTTTGTAATTTTATCTAAAGTGGTTTTTAGCTCGGTTTCACGCTCTTCAGCGCTATTCATGTCTTTCTTTATAGCATCAATCTGGGTATCCACCGCGTTTAGTTCACGGGTGTTTGTTACAAGCATTTTTTGCGCTTGGTACTTCTTGATTCGCTCTTCACGCAGGCGCGTGTTATCGGCAATTGCTTGTCGTTCTTTTGTGACGTTGATTTCCTGCGTTTTTAGATTTTGGAGTAAGTTTGTGCGTTTTTTGAGTTCGGCTTTCATCTCCTCCCAAATTTGTGGGTACCGATTGAGTTGGTTCTGGAGTTCGTTGATCCGTTGATCTACTTCTTGTATTTCCAGAAGGAGAGGTACTGCGTGGTGCATGGTAAGTCCTTATCAAAAATTATCCAAAGGTTAGGGGTCGGTACCGAAATTATTACCCCGGCCAGCTTGGATTGCTATTGCATCGATGTTTTTTTTGGATGCTTAAACTATGAAAGAGTAAGAGTGATATTGAAGTCATTGCGCGCGCGTGCTTCAAGCGTTTTCTCTTGGTTGTAGCAAGAGAAAACGCGATTTGTTCAAAATGCATGTTAAAACAATGAGGTTTTTTAGTCTGCAGCCGTTACGCGATTCAATTCTTCAAGGGAAGTATGCCCCAGAACAACCTTTCGGAAACCATCCATGCGGAGTGTTCTCATCCCTCGACGTACAGCAAGTTTCTTCAACCGCGACGAGGCCTCACCTTGGATCACCAGTTGGCGTAATTTGGAGTCCATCACAAAAATCTCGTGAATTGCCGTACGCCCCTTGTACCCAGAACCAGAGCAGCGGTCGCACCCAGTTGGCAAATAGGCGTCGATCCCGTTTTCCAATTCCTCATCCGTGGGGCCAACCCCTTCAACGGCGGTAATATCCATGTGCTCCATGCGCTTGCAGTGAATGCAAAGCCTACGCAGCAACCGCTGAGCAATAACAGCTTGAATGGATGAGGCAACAAGGAAGGGCTTTACGCCCATGTCGGACAAACGCGACGTGGCGGAGGGGGCATCGTTGGTGTGTAGAGTGGAGAACACCAAGTGGCCCGTGAGGGCGGCACGAACGGCGATCTCAGCGGTTTCAAGGTCGCGGATTTCACCCACAAGAATAACATCCGGCGATTGGCGCAGCATGGAGCGCAGGCCGGTTTTGAAGTCCAACCCAATCTCCTCGTTCGTTTGCACCTGATTTACACCGTCCAGCATGTATTCCACGGGGTTTTCAATCGTAATAATTTTCGTTTCAGCGGTATTAAGAACGGAAAGGGCTGAGTATAGAGTCGTCGTTTTTCCAGAACCCGTTGGGCCCGTCATCAGAATAACTCCGGTTGGCGTGCGAATCAGCTCGTTGAAAATCCGGATGTTATCCGGTAAAAAGCCTACGTCCTCAAGGCCCAAGATAACCGATGATTGATCCAAAATACGCATAACGATTGATTCGCCGTGAATTGCGGGGAGCAATGAAACGCGCAAGTCTAGCTTTTTATCCGGTAAGTTTAGCTTAATCCGGCCGTCCTGCGGAATGCGTTTTTCCGCCAAATCCATGTTGCTGAGAACTTTTAACCGCGAGATAATGGCATTCTGCCAGCGCTTTGGCGGCGAAGGAACTTCTTGGCAAACGCCGTCAATCCGGAACCGAATAGCAACGTGGTTTTTCTCTGGTTCAATATGAATATCTGAGGCGCGGTCGTGAACGGCTTGCTTGAAGATTAAGTCCACAAACTTCACAACGGCAGGTACGTTTGCCTCGTCGGAGGAAAGCTCCATTTCCCCCATCATCTGCATTTCTTTTTTCTTGGACTCCTCATCGTGCAAGTCGTCCGTCATGCCTTGGTAAATGTTCGCAATCTCGTCGCCTTCGTAGAAGCGCTTAATGTAGCGGTTGATTTCGTCTTCCCGGGCAATCAGCGGAATGATTCGCTTCTTCAGAATGCGCTCTAAATCATCCGTGATTTGAATATTCATGGGGTCTGCTAAGGCAACTTCAATTTCCTCGTCGTCGTAGCGCATGGGGAACACCCGATAATCCATCGCGTGCTTTTTACTGATTTGCCGCACCAAATCATCTGTAACTTCAAGGGTGGAAAAATCCGCTTTTTCCATCCCCAACCCTTCGGAAAGGGCTAACATAAAGTCTTCTTCTTGCAAGTAGCCTTTGTTGATGAGGGATTGGCGAACGGCGGCGGCGGCTTCACCTTCTCGGGCGATTGTTTCGTTGATCACCTCAGAGGGGACTAAGCCGGTTTCTTCCAGAATGCGCTTTAATTGCGACATTCCCTCAGATCCGCCGGGCTTGCGGGCTTTTTCTTGGTTGATTTGCCGAAAGTAATCTTTTTGAGATTGAGTAGGCTTGGGCCTGCTGGGTTTAGCCGCTGCTTCATCCTTAAAGTTAGCCAAGGGGTCCACACCTTCCACGGCAGCATTCAAATCCGTTTCAGGTTCTTTAAGCTCTTCCTTAGAAATCTTTTTATTCTTATCTCGGCTAAATAATCCCATTACAAATCCTTTGGAAATTCCCCTTGTTTTGTTCCTTGGTAGTATTTGGCAACTTTAGAAATTTTTACAGTTCCCAAACATTCATGGCGTGTTAGCCAACAAGTTCAATCATCTTGAACATGGGCATAAACATCGCGATTACAACAAAGCCTACAACAACCCCTAGGAATACAATGAGCAGGGGTTCAATCAGGGATGTAAGGCCTGCAACAGCCGTGCTCACTTGGTCCTCATAGAAGTCTGCAATTTTAGTGAGCATGCCTTCAAGCGCACCCGTTTTTTCGCCCACATCAATCATTCTGGTAACCATGGGGGGGAACACGCCGGATTCTGCCAGTGGCTTCGTGAGCGATTCACCACTTTGAATGGAAGCTTTTGTTTTGTTTACGGCTAATTCCAAGCGCCTGTTGTTGGCCGTTTGCGCCACAATTTCAAGCGCCTGCAAGATGTTTACCCCAGACCGAATCAATGTACCCAACGTACGGGTAAACTTTGCAACGGCGGTTTTTAGAAACAACGGACCAAAAATGGGCATTTTGAGCTTGAATGTATCGATCGCCAACTTACCTGATGGTGTTTTGTACCACTGTTTAAAGCCGATGATTAGGGCAATGATTACGCCGATGATAATGTACCAGTAATTCTGCAAGGTTTGAGAAAGGAACAATACAATCCGCGTGGGGAGGGGGAGAACGCCGCCCAAATCCTCGAAGATGGAGGCAAACACTGGCACGACTTTTACCAGCAAAAAGGCTGTAATGGCTAAAGCAATCACCATAACGGTGGTTGGGTACATAGTTGCCATTTTGATTTTGCGCTGCAAACTGGCGGTGCGCTCCATGTAAACGGCAACCTGCTCTAGAATTGAATCCAACATACCAGAGGCTTCACCGGCGCGAATCATGGAAAGGTAAAATGTATCAAACGTTCCCTTATACTTACTCATGGCTTCCGTAAGGGATTCACCTGCTTCAACGTCTTTTTCAACCCGTTGAATAATTTCTGCCAGCATGCGGCGCTCGGTTTGTTCGCCTAAAATATTGAGTACTTCAATCAACGGCAAACCGGCTCGAATCATTACCGCCATTTGCTGGGAGAAAATTGCCAAGTCATCGATGCGGGGTTTCCCGCCTTTACCCCGACTCTTTTTTGTTTTTGTGTTCGAGGAGGAAGCGCCGACCTTTATCTCGGTGGGCATAAGTCCTTTTTCGCGAAGCATTTGCGCTACGCCCTGTTGATCGGAGGCTTCCATTGTTCCGTTGATCATTTTTCCATCGGAACCGCGTGCTGTGTAGGAAAAAACTGGCATTTGTCTGATTATTTCTCCAAGTTTGTGTCGACTAAATAACGTTGGTTTTCCTGTTTCGTTTACTTATTTGGTTTATTGGTCGTCGTTTTTGTTGTTGATTGTTCCGGTATTGCCCTTCACGGATTCATCAATTGAGGTTCCCAAACTAGAACCAATGAGTCAATCACCAACAGCAATGGGTTTGCTGGTTGAATCATCATCAGCATGGGGGCGGGAAACATGATTGCTTGAATCCTCTGACAACTCTTTCACTTCTGTTGGTGGTTGTTTCGCCTTTTCTGGGGTTGGTTTGGTTTCCAACTCATCTTCAATGGTGGCACCCAGAACCTCTTCAATTGTTGAAAGCCCTTGAATAACTTTTCTCAGGCCTGCCATACGAAGTGTTCTCATTCCTGAATTTATTGCAAGGCGCTTCAAGCGGTTAACGGGAAGTTCTTGGGTAATCGCATCACGAATGGCATCGTTCACCACCATGATTTCATACAAACCAACCCGGCCCTTTTGTCCGGAATTGCGGCATTTATCGCAACCACGCCCCCGGGAGAACATCACATCTTCATCGGTAATGCCAAGAGAACGCAGCAAGCTTTCGTCGGGTTTGTACTCTTCCTTGCAGTTTTTGCAAATGCGCCGCACCAGGCGTTGGGCTTCTACTAGAATTAGGGAAGCACTGATCAAGAAGGGCTCTATGCCCATGTTGGCCAAACGTTGGGGCGTACTGGGAGCATCGTTCGTGTGAATGGTGGAAAGAACTAAGTGGCCCGTAAGGGCAGCTTTAACGGCAATTTCGCCGGTTTCCTTATCGCGAATCTCCCCGATCATAATGATGTCCGGATCCTGACGAAGGAAACTCTTCAAGCCTTTGGCAAAGGTAAGCCCGATGGCTGGTTTTGCTTGCACTTGATTGATTCCCTTGAGGTTGTATTCCACGGGGTCTTCAATGGTGCTGATGTTTTTTGTGGGGTCGTTGATTGCGGAAAGGGCCGAATAGAGGGTGGTGGATTTCCCCGAACCGGTGGGGCCGGTAATCAGTGCCATTCCCCAAGGGGAGCGAATCGCTGATTCCAACGAATCCATTTCGTCAACATCGAAACCCAAATCCCCAAGATCCAGCATCAAGTTTCCGCCGTCCAAGATACGCATCACCACTTTTTCGCCGTGAACCACGGGGCACGTTGATACGCGGAAGTCAATGGGCCGACCGTTCGCTTTGATTCTGAATCGACCGTCCTGTGGAAGGCGTTTTTCGGAAATATCGAGGTCGGAGATAATCTTAATACGGGAGATCAAGGCGTTTTGAAACTTCTTCGGCGGGGGGGAAAGCTCGTTCAGTGTTCCGTCAATCCGGTAGCGCAAGCGCACGGACTTTTCAAACGGCTCGATGTGAATATCCGATGCGCCTGCCTTGATTGCATCCATCACAATTTGGTTTACGAGTTGAATAACCGGCGCATTATTTTCTGCCGGGTCCTCTTCTAGTTCTTGGTTCTCTTCAACTAAATCCAGTTGTTCTTCCGCCAACTCATCTTGAACGGACTTATAATCTTCGTCGGAAATTTCCATCAACATTTCGTTGAAGTTTCCAGCGTTTGTTTCCGCCTTGTAATAGCGGTTGATTGCCTCCATAATATCAGATTCAAAGGATATTACCGGAATAATTTGACTTTTCGTGAGCAGCTTTAGTTCATCCAGCAGGTAAATATTACTGGGATCGGCCAAGGCAATCGTCAGAGTATCACCCGTTTTGTCCACGGGTACAATCTTGTATTTGCGAACTAAATTCGGGGGAATACTTTCAAGAACAAGCGTATCAATATCGTAGTGCGAAAGCGTTATGAAAGGAACATTCAATTGCTTTCCCAGGGCTGAAGCCATTTCCCACTCGGTGGTCAGCTCCATATCAACAAGGATTTTCCCCAGTGAACCGCGGGTATCTTCCTGCTCTTTTAGGGCAATTTCAAGATTCTCCGCCGAAATTACACCGTCGGAGACAAGCATTTGGCCCAATTTACGTTCCATTGCTGATGCCATTAAGAGGTACTCCCCTGATATTGAGTTGGCTTGCTAATAGCAGGACAATGCTGCTGAATTAGCAGGAAATAATCACATTTTATTGGTTCAATTTGAAGGTGCATTTTTCAGAGTAGAAAATCCGCCAAGGTGAAATTCATTGTTCATGCCGTTTACGGCGTTCGTACTTATACGTTGCTCTTCGGAATGGTGCTTTCCCATTCAATAATTTTTGCATCACCCCAAAGGCTTTCCAAGCGGTAGTAATCGCGGGTTTCATCGTTCAAAATATGAACAACTAAATCGCCGAAATCCAAAACAACCCACACGGAGCCGTCGCCGCCGTCTATGGTGCCCGTACCAAGCTTTTGTTCTTTGAACGCTGCTTGAATGGAACGTGCTATGGCTTTTATTTGCACATTGGAGGTTCCTGTGCAAATCAAAAAGGCATCTGTAAAGTCGCAAAGTCCCCGTAAGTCTAGCAACACTAAATCTTGGGCCTTAGTTTCTTCTGCAGCTTGTGCGGCTAGGCGTATTTTTTCTTCAATTTCAATCACTCAGCATCATCCTTTGGGCTATGGGTGTTTTATCAGTGGTTTTAATCCAATTTAGCAGTTCTTCAGTTTCCGTGTGGGGGAGCTGTTTTTTTTCTGCTAAGTGATTTAGTTTTAATGTGGCAACTTCTTCAACAGCTTCATGCAGGTTCAGGGTAAAGAGTTTCTCACGGCAAGCCTCGGAGCCCATCCATCTGCGGGAAGGTTCAATAAAGTCCGCTACAAACAGCACCATTCCTACTTCAGGGAGCTTGGCTTTGCCGGTGGAATGGTACGCCACGGACTCTAGTATTTCAGCATTTGTAATATTGAATAGGTCAAAACCTATTTGAGCGGCAACTTTTCCGTGCCAAACATTTTTATAGTTAAAATCCTCAGGCGTTACGGTTGTTATTTTACACTTGTGCAGGCGGGCTCGTTGTTCATCAAGGGGCATGCACTTAGCGATATCGTGCAAAAGGGCTGCAGCAAGTGTTTTGTCCAAATCAATTTTCCAGCGATCCGCCAACACAATAGCCATTCCCTCAACCCCTAAAACGTGTATTTGTCGCTTAGGCTTAGTCCATTCAAGCAGGTGTTTCCGCATGGAGGAAATTAGCTGTGGAGTTAATTCTGCTGAAGACTTCAAAAGATTATGGAGCTCTCAATTTTTTGTTGAATCTAAGATCAAAGTACTCTTCTGGTGATGTAAAGCAAGTGGAGTCTTGTTGCTAGGTCAGCAAAAGCTGGAACTCCCTTTGCTTTGCGAGTCCACTTTGATAAACACCTGTAAAAAATTGATTGTACCTTGTATTTCTTGAATGATTTCTTGAACTCGAAAGTTTCAAACAATAGATTCCGTGAATTGCGTATAATGATCAGTAATTCCTTGGATTAGGATTTAGCGGTATGGTTGAGCAAACAACAGTTTTGAGCGTAGAAAACCTGGTTGTGGATTACGGCAAAGGAGCCAAAAAGCACCGGGCCGTTAACGATATTAGCTTCAGCGTAAATCCTGGCGAATGCGTGGGCTTCATCGGTGCCAACGGAGCAGGAAAATCCACCACGATGAAAGCCCTGATGGGTTTTATATTTCCCACAAGTGGCAGCGTAAGGCTTTTCGGAAAAACCGCTCAGGATTCCAGCTGCCGTCAGCGCATTGGTTATTTGCCTGAAGTTGCCTTGTATTACCCGTTCATGAAAGCCAAGGAACTGCTACAGCTTTACGGGGGCCTGCACGGGCTGAACTCAGTAGAGCTGCGCACAAGAATTCCCAAAACGCTTGAGCGCGTAGGCTTGGGCGGAAAAGATAACATTCTGCTGAAAAATTTCTCCAAAGGAATGCAGCAGCGTTTGGGGATTGCCCAAGCAATTATTGCTGAACCGGAGGCGTTGATTTTTGATGAACTCTCCTCAGGGCTTGATCCCGTTGGGCGCTTTGATTTGCGGGACGTGTTGATTGATCTAAAGCAGCAGGGGCGCACAATCTTCTTTTCCTCCCACGAGCTTTCAGAAGTTGAATCCCTATGCGACCGCGTGATTATGATTCATCAGGGGAAGATTGTGACTCAAGCAACCGTTGAAGAGCTGATGAAACCCTTGAACCAGTTCCAAGTTGTGTTCCGGCTTCCGGGGGATTCAGCACTTCCTGCCTTGATTTCTCAGCAAAACCCCACTCGCCAAGGGGATCAATTTACGCTGCAAATTGCCGACGTTTCCCTTTATGCCGAAACCATGACACAGCTGAGCGCCTGCAAAGCTGAGATTGTTTCCACTGAATCAAAAACACGCTCCCTTGAGGAATACTTCATTGAGCTTGTTAGAAACCACAACGGGTGAGCCAATAAAATGTATCCCGTTTACCTGATCGCAAAGTCAGTTCTGATTGAAGCCCTGCGGCGAAAAGAAATCTACGCCATTATCCTTGTTTCGTTAATCTTCATCGGGGCAGTAATGACCGTGGATTTTTTTGAGTTGGATGATATTGAGAAATTCTACCGTGAAATTGCTTTGCGTGTAATGAGCATTGCAACGGCCCTTACGGTGATTGTGCTGAGTACACGCCAATTGCCCCGTGAATTTGAAACGCGCACCATTTACCCCTTGTTAGCGAAACCCGTGAGCCGGGCGCAATTTTTACTAGGCAAACTGGCTGGTGTGCTTGCAGCAGCACTGATTAGTTTTGCGATGTTTATGGCGATTTATATTTTGGGGGTTCTGTACCTTCAGGGTAATCTGCCGGTGGTGTTATTCATCCAGTTTTTGTGGCTACAAATTGTAATGCTTACGCTGATTTCCACCATGAGCTTTTGGCTGAGCATGCAACTGAACTTGGATGCTGCCATGCTGATCTCTGCCTTGCTCTACGCATTTGCCTCAACATTTTCAGCCATGGCAACAACCCTGTACGAGGTTTCCAGCACCTTTGGGCGCGGAGTGTTAGTGCTGTTTAATTACCTTGTGCCGCAGTTGGTTGTTTTTGATTTGAGCGAAAAAGCCGTACACGCAAACGAGTGGGCGCCGTTGAGTTTAGAAACCATGGTTGGCATAACGATTTATGGCGGGGTTTACATCGGCATCTTTTTTGGCCTTACCCTATTCTCCTTCCGGAGGCGCGCCTTATGAGCAGTTTGGCAACGAGCACGCGCGTTCCCGTGCGGCTTTCGCCCATTCACGGGCTCCAAGAGCTCATGTGGTCGGTTTGGCTAGAAGGGGCTCGCCGCAAGGAGTTCTACGCCTTCTTTATACTCGCTTTTGTCTTCATTCTTGTAGCGCTAGCGGTGCGCATGGTGGGGGTGGAGCAAGCAAGCACTGGTACTTTTGTGCTAAACCTTGGGCTTTCTTATTGTTCCTATGCTGCCCATGCTATGGTGCTAGTTTTGGCCGCGCGCATGGTACCAGCAGAAATTGAGAATCGCACTATTTACCCCATACTGGCAAAACCCGTGAGCCGGTTCACGTACATTTTAGGCAAGTGGGGTGCAACCGCCCTGTTCGGTTGTGCAGCTTTTTTGGCGTTGTTTGTATTTGTATGGTTGGCTTGCCCAAAGCTTGAGGAATATTCCGCCCCGCTTTTGTTGCAATTGATTTTACTGCAGTTTATTTCGTTGTTCGCTCTTTCAGGACTTTCCATTTTGTTTTCTCTGGTATTTCCAGCAGCGATTGCACTGATTACGGGTGGGTTAATCTACTTCTTAGGCAGTAACATCATTGGCTTGCTGGCGGTGAAGTTCACCGGCGGAATCTTCCCTTGGCTTATTCATTACATCCCGAACTTTTCCCTTTTGAATCTTACAACTCGTTACACTGACGGAATTGAACCCCTTAGCCTGATGCAGTTCGGTGCCTTGGGCCTTTATGGTTTGATGTTGATTGTAATTACGTTCGGCCTTTCAGCTTGGGCCTTTGAAAAAAGACCACTCTAGGCCGTACGTTGTTATTCATGTAATGCTTCTGAAAGGAATTGTAAAATGAGTAAACCCCTCCGGTGGATTTTCCCTGCGGCAATTGTTCTGTTTATTGCCTCGCCGTTGATCCCCTTCACGGTTGATCCCAACGATTACAGCTTTGGCAGAAGCCGAGACGAGCAAGCACGGATTGAGCGCAACAGTAGTTCCGTTGCACGGCTATTCGGGGAACTCCGGAGCTCTATGAGCGACATTGTTTTCCTGAAAACAGAACGCTATTTACACGGCGGCATTGGCTATACAGCCCACATGGAAGTGGCAAAATCCGTTCAAGCGGAATCCGAAGCGTTGGACGCTCACCAAGCTGAAGTCGGCTTAAGCCCCGACGAACTCCAAGATGATGAGGAGGATGATCACAGCGGAACGCCAACGTTGATTCCTCCTGCTGAAAAAGATTTTCGTGGTATTGTCGGGTACTTTGAACGCCAAGTACGCCCCTGGCAGGATCCCTCCCTTCCCCACGTTCACACCAGTGGTAAAGAACTCCTGCCTTGGTACCGCGTTATGACCCTTAGCGATCCGAAGAACGTTCGGGGATTCATGATCGGCTCCTACTGGCTTTCCACAACGGGCAAATATTCTGAGGCCCGAGAATTTTTGTCAGAGGGCATTAAGAACAATCCCGAATCTTTTCAACTCCCCCTTTACCGCGCCAGAATCATCCTGAAAGAAATTCAATATACCCGCCAACGAACGGCAGATGAAAACGCCATGAGCAGCCTTGAACTTGCTTTGCAGGATCAAATGATTCAAGACTTTGTTCTCTCTGCAGAGCTTGTATTAAAACACCGACCGAAGGATTTTGACATGCGCGAGTTTAACCCGCAGTGGACGGATTACATGGAGGACGACGCGGGCGCAGCGATTCGATTGGCGGTTTCTGTTTTGAGAAAAGAGGAGCGCTTAAAAGAGGCGCTGGACCTTGCAGAGCGCGGGGCAAGCCGACTCAGCTTTTACGATCAGGACGGTAATTATTTTGCCGAGGATCCTAAGATTCTGGGGTACATTGCAGATCTTAAAGAGGGAATTGCACTGGGGCAAAGCAGCACCGATTTCGCTCAATAAATGGGTTCGAATCACCGAACAGCGAATCAGTTCAGCTCATCATTAGCTTTATTTGATGAGTGCTTTGCGTATGGTATTCACAAACTGCTCGTGAGAAAACGGTTTTTGAAGAATGCCCTTAATCGCCGGGTGAAAGACTCTGGTTTCCTCAATGCTTTTGTAATACCCTGAGGTAAACAAAACCGGCATTGAAGGTGTATGGTGAAGGATTGCTTCTGCAACTTCCGTCCCCATGGCTCTGGGCATAATAATATCAAGAATCACCAAATCAAAATTGCAAGACTCATCAAAGAATCGTTCAATGGCTTCTTCACCGTTTTCTGCGGTGGTAACGATCAGGCCTTCGTTCTCCATAATCCGGCGGCAAACATCCATCACAATGGGATTGTCT
>DAIOTT010000037.1:20021-23830 GCA_036751885.1 Candidatus Sumerlaeota bacterium | reverse complement strand
GATGCCGCTCTGCCTTACACCGAAATTCCCCTTGGCTGCCCGCTATAAAGCTTTGCCCCCAGAATTCAATCCCCTCGCGAGCGTCGGGTGCATCCTCAAAACCCGTGCGATTAACGGAGATTACGGGTATGCCGTTGGCAACCGCGTGGCTGCGTTGAATGGTTGTCCACGCTTCAATTTGCCGCTCATGCTCTGCTTTATCTTCTTCCGGCTTAAAGCCAATTGCCGTGGGGTAAATCAGGAAATCCGCGCCAGCAAGTGCCATCATGCGGGCGGCCTCGGGGTACCATTGGTCCCAGCACACCAGCACGCCAAGGCTGCCAACGCTTGTTTCAATGGGCATTAAGCCGGTATCGCCCGGGGTAAAGTAGAATTTCTCATAATAGCCGGGATCATCCGGAATGTGGGCCTTACGGTATTTGCCAGCGATTGAGCCGTCTTTCTCCAGCACTACGGCGGTGTTATGGTAAAGGCCTTGGGCGCGTTTCTCAAACAGGGAGATAACAAGTACAATTCCAAGTTCTTTTGCAAGTTCGCCAAACTGAGTTGTTGAAGGCCCGGGAATGGATTCCGCCAAATCAAAAAACGCATCGTCCTCCACCTGACAAAAGTAGGGCCCGTTATGAAGCTCCTGCAGTACCACCAGCTCAGCCCCTTGGCGCACTGCCTCGCGAACCCCTTTGATAAGCTTTTCAACATTTTCATCGCGGTTGTTTGAGCAGGTTTGTTGAACAAGACCAATTTTAAGGGATTTCATCACTGTAGGCTCCGTGTAAGGGGGTAAAGAAAAATATAAGGGCAAAAAAATAAGCTAAAACAATGCGGTTGCTGCTTGCGCTAAAACACCGTAATGCAAATATCTATAAGGACGTTGCCCCACTGCGGACAATCAAAAACCTTACGGGAGCATTACACTTCGCAATGAAATTCACCCCTAAAAAATACATCTTTCCTGCCACCTTGGCATTAGCCGCCCAGTTTACGACCGCCCACGCCGTTGAGCTTATGGTAGATACAAACCGCGATGCTGTGATTGACCCCGCAACTGATGCGCAAGGCCGCGACCAATGGACGACTACCCGCGGCGCATTTTTTTTGTTCAATAATGACAGCGACCTACATGGCACCGAGCAAGATTCTGCCGATGCCGTTGTAAACGGCGAAGCTGATCTTCAGGACTTGGCAATCATGATGGCCTCTGCAATTGAAGGGCTTCCCGAGAATGCAACTGTTACCGTTTCCGTTGATGTAAAATCCCTTGGCAACGTGCGGATTTTTGCCGACGAAACAAAAACCGGCAACTACACGAACGTTGATTTAGAATCAAAAGGCAACATAAACCCACGCTCCCTTGCCACTGGGAATCTTGAACTGAGAATTGAAGCGAAGTCCTACGCCTCCCCCGCATGGAACGGGAAAACCAAAGTAACACTTACAGTACACGTACCCGGAAATGAGCCCCAATCAGACGTGGTGGAATTGCGGGTTGCCCCGTTCATCATGCTCCCAAGCAGTGCGCCGGGCGACACAATTTACGTGCGTGAATTCCCCGGCAGAAACGATGAAATGCTCAAGCAGCTTCAAACAATTGCTGATGCGGCCAACGCGAAGCTTCATATTATTGCTGGTGGTGAAGGCTCACCCTACGCCTACAACAACATTTGGCTGCAAGATACCATGGAAATAGGTTACCATGAGTTCCCCGGCAAAAAAATGAGCGTCGTAAAAAAAGCCAATCGCAACAAAAGCTTGGACAACTTTCCGAAAAACGAACTGTTGGGCCCCGATTACGGTTGGTTTGAATGGAGCGAATACCGGGAGTCTCATGGGCGCGGCAACGGCGGCGTTGAGTGGATGGATTGGTACGGCAATCTTGAGGTAACAGTTCCGCTCCCCGGTTTTCCGTTTGGCCGAATCTTCTACGGCATTACACCAGAAGGTGATTCCCTAAACCCAGAAATTGTTGCCTTGCTCAACGCCCAAGAAATTCAAGGCCCCGCCCTAGGCCTTGATGTAGGTTGGCTTCAAATTAAACACGTGGATGAAATGGTAAGCTTTGTGCCAACAAACAACAACGGCGGTTTCAAGGTTATGGTGCCCGATAATACGGTCGCAATCCAACTCCTGGAATCTTTCAAGGCGAACGGCCACGGCGACTTAGAAATTCTTCAGCCCTTTGCAACTTCAGGTTTCCTGAAAAAATACCCGAAAGTTACGGCCAATGCGATCCTTGAAGACGCCGCGCTCCTTGAGTTTGCCAAAGGCTTACAAGAAACCCGCATCGATCCCATGATCAATGTACTCATCAGCGAACTAGGAATAAACCCCGAGCAAATTGTTCGCGTCCCCTTTCTGATGGAACCCGGTAAAACGGCCTTGTTCCCCAACATGATTAACTCCTTATACCTGAACGGGCACTTGGTGATTCCAGATCCCACAGGGCCCGTAGTAAATGGCGAGGACTTGATACAAAAATTTATGGCACAGCAGTTTGCTGAGGACGATGTTGAACTACACTTTGTGGACGACCGCCAATACCACAAATGGTCTGGCAATGTGCATTGCGCTACAAACGTGCGCCGTGAAGTTGCCGATGGTTGGTGGAAAAAACTCAACTAAAGTAAATACCAACTAAATGCACCAATAAATAAACGGCTTAGCCTTTCAAGGTTGAACCGATTTTTTTTAGGCCCCCATACGGCCAAATCGTTTTTCTAACTCCTCAAGGGTGAGCTGAATAATCGTTGGGCGCCCGTGGGGACAGGTAAAGGAAAGTTGGTAGCGTTGCATAAGTTCCAGCAAGGCGCGCATTTCCTGAACGCTAAGCTCGTGACCCGCGCGGATGCTAGAGTGACACGCCATGCGAATCAACAGCTGGTCCCGAAGGTTCTCAATCCGGTTGGAACGGCCGTGCTCTTGCAGGTCGTCCAAAACATCCAGCACAACGGCAACGCTATCAAACCGCTGCAAATCTGCGGGGACGGAATTAATCACCCATGTTTGCCCCCCAAAGTGCTCCAACCCAAAGCCCTGCTGTTGAAAATTCTGTTGCAAACTCTTCAGCAGGGAAGCCTGCTCCGCCGAAACCTGAAACGTTTCCGGCACAAGAAGGGTTTGGCTTTCAGGGGTATTTTGACGCCGTTGCAACTCAATAAACCGCAGGCGCTCGTGGGCAGCGTGTTGATCCACAATCAATAAGTCTGGGCCAAAACGCACAATAACAAACGTCAATGCCAGTTGCCCTAAGGGTTCAGCCTCGTAGGGTCGTTCCCAAAAATGGGGGTCGGCTTTTTCACCCACGCCTGCATAGGGTTTCAGAGCCCTTAGTGATTCGCCCCCCTCAGGGATTGCTTGTGAAGCATCCAACACCGAGGGGGACACTGAACGGCGCGCCGACTGTTCTACCTTTGGTTGGTGTAGATTTTTTTCTTCTGCTGATGAATCGTAATCCAACCACCAAGGTTTCTTCTGCTTCATTAGCTCAAGCGTTAAATCACTCTGCATGCCAACGCGTTGCACGTTCGAATCATTTCGCCGTTCGCGAGCCCGCTCAATCAACGCGCGGGGTGATTCTTCAAACTTTTCAGATTCAGGCGTTTCCTCAGGGACACTTGTCCCTTCAAGGTGAACCTGCGGAACGGTTTCCCGCGTTTCTAATACATTTCGCACGGCGTGATAAGCCGCGCCGGCGATTGCGCGCTCATCACGGAAACGCACTTCCTCTTTCGTAGGGTGAACATTAAAATCCACTTCACTCGGCGAAACTTCAATAAAAACACAGTACACCGGAAAACGCCCAATCATAATAA